>JACNLN010000210.1 GCA_014381485.1 Fidelibacterota bacterium | reverse complement strand
CATAACACATTATTGTCAGTCAGGCGCCCGACTGATGGGTAATTATATCCGGCTCTCGACGGAAAGGGGAGGTCATATATCTTTCCCAAAGGATCCTTCTTAAATCTTCCTGTGCCTATCATTCCTGATGGTCTCCCTCAATGTTGCAAAAGCAAGCTTTTCCATATTCACTCCTTCTCATCCACCCTGTCTACTCAGATGTTTCGACAGGAAGGTGTCGGACAAGCCAGGTAAAAGCAGGTCGGGCATCAAGAAGGTGAAGATCTGGTGCGTTCGTTCTTCCATAATTGGATGCCTTAGAAAAACTCCTCTCCCTTTACGGGAGAGGGTTTGGGTGAGGGTGATCCTTTACCACTCTCACCTCCGCATGCTTTTCCAGATAATATTAAGGACACTATCAACGTCTTTCAATACTTCACCGTTCCTGAAACTTCGAGCTAATGTTATCTTCATTGACTTTGACGAAGTATCACCCCCTCTTTTTTTCTCCCCTCCCGAAAGAATCGGGATTTTCAACTCTCAAGGGGGAGAAGGTTAAGCTTTACTCTCTGATAATCGTTGCTTTTGTAAATCTCCTCTCCCTTGTACGCCTGTTCGGCACTCGTCGTATAATCCCGTCTTCTTACCTTCCCCACCTATACTCCACAGGCGCACAAGCCGGCGGGCGGGCTTAGAAAGTCCAGACCACCCCAGCACCCCTCCCCCGCCAAGTCCCCGATTTCATCACCGATATCATCGGGACCACCGCCTACGGCGGGACAGGCAGGCGGGATCTTGGGACTTGGCAAGGAGGGGAAACAGCCCTGTCCGGCTCTCGACGGAAAGGGGAGGTCTTCCAACAAAGAAAGTTTAGTACAATGTTTTGACCAACATTATCAATCAAAACCTGCTTCCTATATTTTTTTAATCTCAAAAGCAATTTGTTTAATAACACCGTCAATATCGTCATAGACATCAGCATTCGTGTAACGAAGAATTCTAATTCTAAAAGATTCAATATATCGTTGCCGTTCCTTATCATCAGCTTTAGCATGTTTCGACATATATCCGCTACCATCAATCTCGATGCCGGCTTTTGACTGATCGGTCAGGCGCCGGACAGGTCGGTGAAGAACCTTAATGTATTAAATCTATTTTAATTGGCATCTGGCAAGTAGTAGACTGTCCTTAATTGAAGATATAGAAATGCGTGTTATTAAGATTTCCGGCAATCGGGTTGCTTCTGGCCGGGTTTGGTCATCACGACTTGCCACAGCTGATTCTCTCGTGCCCGGAATCCACCTGCTGAACTCAACAGATAGTAGCGCCACATGCGATAAAAACGATCTCCATATTTATCTCTCAAGTCGGGCCACGCATTCTCAAAATTTTTATACCACGCCATTAACGTTTTGTCATAATCTGGACCAAAATTGTGCCAATCCTCTACAACAAATATCCCTTCCATGGCTCCGGCAAGCTGAGCAATAGAAGGTATCATGCTATTGGGGAAAATGTATTTATTCGTCCAAGCATTGGAGTGGGTAGTACTTTCGTTCCCGCCGATTGTATGGATGAAGCCGATCCCATCATCCTTAAGGCGCCGGTCAGCAACTTTCATGTAGGTTCTGTAATTTTTATACCCCACATGTTCCATAATGCCAATGGAAATCACTCGATCATACTTACCTGTTACATTTCGATAATCTTCAAGTTTTATTTCCACCGGCAGACCCTGACAGAATTTTCTTCCCAGTTCAACCTGCTCTTTTGAGACAGTCACTGCTGTGACTTCGACCCCATAGTTCTCTGCTGCATATTGAGCAAAGGTCCCCCAACCACATCCAAGCTCAAGTACTTTCATCCCGGGCTGTAACCCGGTTTTCTGACACACAAGTTCCAGTTTAGCCTCCTGAGCTTCATCCAGATTTTTAGCGTTCTTCCAGTAACCACAGGTATACAACATCCGCTTATCGAGCATTGCCTGATATAGATCATTTCCAATATCGTAATGTTTTTCCCCGACTTCAAAAGCCCTCTTGAGCTTCTGCATATTAAGCAGTCGATATTGTAATGCGTGCAGGATTGTTTTCCAGTTTCCCCTTACCTTCTGATCCAGTTTGGCTCTCATAACCCTATCAATGAATTGATCCAAAGCCTTACAATCCCACCACCCATCCATATAGGATTCTCCTAGTCCAAGTTCAACCTCGCTGAGAACTCTTCGGTAGAATCGGTTATTGTTAACCTGAATATCATACGGATTTGGTCCATTAATGGATACACCTGCAGAGGAAAGCAAGTTACGAAAAACGTGTTCAGAGGTACTTTTTCTCATTTTTAATTATCTCAATAAGATTGTTATTCAAAACATGAATGAGTCAGCTCCGAAAAGATATTTATGCCCATTTTTCTATTTTATTACTAAAACCATTAAAATGGTTATTTGTCTTGTATGTTATTGTTAACCCACGACTTAAGTCGTGGGTTACTTGCACCAAAAAAACATCAATAACCGTTTCAACGGTTTTTTTCATTAATTAAGTTACCTTTCTGGAGTGGATTCATGAATTGACACAATTATTACTCCGGCATCAGTTAAACGTATGGTAGTCAATGACATTATTTACTAATAAATATGTAATTATGTAAAACAGCCTGTCCCGGTGGAATCGGGGACTTGTCGGGGTAATTATTCGCTAACTCACGTTCTATTAAATATTTACGTTTTAAATAATTATTGAATTCCTTCGTTTCAAACAAACAATTATCATTTAAAATCCGACCATATTTATTAGGACTAACCATTGCCAGTTTAATAGTTTACAAATTACTTACTATGAAGGGTTGTTCAGTCAATTACTCCGTGCTTTTTCCCAATTTTTTTGAACATCTCCAGACAAAAGTCCAGTTGCTCCCGAGTATGAGTTGCCATATAGCTCGTTCGCAGGAGCGACCGTCCTGGAGGAACGGCATTGGGAATGATGGGATTGGTATAAACACCTTCTGCTAGAAGATCTTTCCAGATATAAAAGGTCTTTTTTTCATCACCAATAAGGAGGGTAACGATAGGAGTTTCACTATTTCCCGTGTCGTACCCCAACGACTTTAGATTTGTCTGCATATAGCGGGTAATCTCCCAGAGTTTCTCCCGGCGTTCCGGCTCCTTCTCGATAATTTCCAACGCTTTCATAACAGTAGCAACATTTGATGGGGGTAACGCAGCAGAAAAAATCATTGTTCTTGAGTGGTGTTTTAAATAATCAATGATAGGTTCCTCACCAGCAATAAATCCGCCAACACCTGCCAGTGATTTGCTGAAGGTTCCCATAATTAAGTCGGTCTTATCAATAAGACCGAAATGAGCTGCTGTACCGTCACCTTTGGGTCCCAGTACGCCGATAGAATGGGCATCATCAACCATAATTCGAATACCATATCTTGACACTAAAGAAACAAGTTGTGGAAGTTTCACGATATCCCCCTCCATACTGAAAATCCCGTCGGTTACAACAAAACGTGCTTGATCGGGGTCAGCCATTGACAGTTTCCGTTCCAAATCAGCCATGTCATTGTGTTTGTACCTTCTCACCCTCACACGTGAAAACCGGCAACCATCAACTATAGAGGCGTGGTTAAATACATCACTGAAAACAAGATCCGTTGATCCAACGATAGCTGCAATGGCTCCAAGGTTGACCCCAAATCCTGTGGAGAAAACCAGAGCTTTCTCCTTCCCCACAAAGGAAGCAAGACGCTCCTCAAGCATCTCATGAAGGATGATATTTCCGTTTAGGAAACGACTTCCCGTCAGACCTGCACCATATTCCCGAAGCGCTTTCACTCCGGCTTCGATGATCTCAGGATGATTCGTAAGTCCAAGGTAGTTGTTTGAACCCAGCATAATTTTTCGTTCACCATCAATAGTTACCTCTGTGGCATCAGAATTCTCAATTTTCGGGAAATAAGGATAGTACCCCATGGCGCGTGCTGTCTTCGCCCGGGTGAAGCGGTACATCTTAGTGAACACATCTGGAAAGGTATCAAAATACCGTTTCCCTGTAGCAATAAATTTCTGTTTGGCTACATCCTTGAATTCAATAAACATACTGATTTTTCTCCTTACTTATCTGTCATTGTATAGAATCCTCTGATTACATTTTTCAAAAGATTAACAGGAAAATGTTCCAGATATTTTATCCTCTGAAAAATATCGAGTGAAAATATCAATTTTCATCATAATATGAAACAGTTAATCTTGGGTAATCTTGGGCTTGATCCTACTTTATAAAAACCTGTTTGTATTTTGCCTCTTTTTCAATGAGATTCCGCGTGATATAGTCCGTATGATACTCGTGCTCCAAGTAGAGTTCCGTTTGATCACAGTAGTGATCGCTGGCGGGAATCCCAGAGTTCCCAGTGGGAATCACCGATAAAGACCGATCCCAATCCGCCAGATCGTAAATGTGGCGGTGAGA
>JACNLN010000209.1 GCA_014381485.1 Fidelibacterota bacterium | reverse complement strand
TTGGGGTAGTTATTATGGAGTTTGAAATCAAGATGGTACATCTGTAGGTATAGGATCAGATAATGCTACTCCGAACATATCAGGATACTCCACACATGCTGCACAAACCCTACCCAAGAACTGGTTGTCATTCCAGCTGGGATTCCTTCCCCCTAATCGGATGGCTACAATATCTAAAGATGGCACCACATATATCCTCTTTTCAAACAGTCCAATTGCTACAAATGCGTCGTCTGGGACATTTGTCATAAATAAACCACCTGTATTTAATCACCAAAGGTAACCGTAGAATGGATTTAAACTCTGAGAAGGTTGAGTTGATTCCATAACCCAATCCTCACTGAGAATTTGCTGATCTTCCCAAATACCCTCTCTTAAGTAAAGATAGCCAAATTTTGCGAACTCCCTGGCAGAAGCAACAATACCCGCATAAGTCAATGTATTATGAACCCTATCTGTCTCCCAGGTAGCGTTCCACATTCCAAGTACGTTTTTCAATCGGTCAAGAGCATAAACTCCTGCCTGCGATCCCGTTGCACTTAATATCAATTCTGAAATAACCTGTGTTGCACTATTGCTGTAAACCCAGGTTACTCTAGGTAAATACTGCATAGGCAATCCTATAGCGTACGAATTTTGATCGCGAGAAAGAACAAGCAGTACATCTGTTAGAATATCCCAGTATAATCCCGAGTTCATACTTAATAAATTTTCAATAGTGACAATACTGTGAGCAGGGTTCTGCCATTCCTGAATAAAATCGGAAGCGACTTGATTTTCATTCACGAAAACAGTGTAATCAATAAGCATACCAACAAGGGCACTCGTAAACCTTTTAGTCACTGAATACCCATGTTGCCTGCTCATCTCACCCCACCCACCGCCATACCATTCTCCTACAATATAGCCGTTTCGAACAACGACTACTCCTTTCGACTCTTTTCGAGCAGCATAGCGAAAGGCACTGGTCAGAATCTGAGAATCCATTCCCTACTCTTCAGGTGTTGAGATTGACCAATCAATTGTAGGTCATGGGGCGATTTCACGTGGTCGGTCTGGCCAATGAGGTCTCTTCCATAAATACAGATCCCGGGGGAAAGTCTCAGGAAGTCTCAGATTTAACTCAGAAATAGACTCTTTGCTCTCTGGCGAAAGACTCATCATATCCCGAGCGAAAAGACTAACCTGGACTAAAGAAAAAACAATAAAATAAAGGAATAAAATGTATACTCATTTCATATCTCCCTCAAAATTATTCATTGAAAAGTCAATAGTCAAATGTATAATTACCTTTAAATATCAGACTATTCTCATACCCACTTAAAATCTCAAGCAATCCCGATGATGAACAGTTATGGATAAATTTTCTTTGAGACAGTGGAAAGTAATCAATTTCTAAATAAACTTTTTATTTTTACAGGATTTAATAAAGACGAAACCTTGTACTTTGAAATTTTACATTTGTGGGATAATTTTTCATTGAAAATTTGCTTAACATTTCACAATGGTGACACCATAATGAATATAAAAGCTTGTCTCTATTAGATTTCTTGAGCTTTAAAATACATACCCGATAGCTGATGCGGTCAGTTATATTGAGAGTAAACACCAGGAACACCAGTAAGTCATAAAAAAATTTGAGATATTTATCCCAACCAATTTTGGATTTCTGCGTAATAAGCCTTATCTGTGTTTTTTCTATTCTATTCTTGACTTTTTCACCTCTTCTCTCAATCGAGAAACAAGAATCCCAAGTAACTTTTAACAATCAATATCCAATCGTGCTTGTACACGGATTTATCGGTTGGGGTCCTGAGGAAATGGGGGGATATCGTTACTGGGGAGGATTTTATGATCTTGAGGAATATCTGGAAAAACTTGGCTTTGAAGTCTATACCGTTTCGATTGGACCTGTTTCATCCAATTGGGAGCGATCTGTTGAACTCTATCATCAATTGAAAGGTGGTCAGGTAGATTATGGAAAGCATCATGCTGAACACTGGGGAGTGATCCAAAAACCAAAAGAAAAAAATTACGTCGGATTGTATCCTCTGTGGGACGAAAACCACCCTGTCCACCTCGTCGGCCACTCCATGGGCGGACAAACCATACGTATGCTTTTATATCAACTGACTAACACTTTTAATACAGACTCAACCGAAACTGTCCTCGAAGAAAATCCATTGTTAGGTGAAATTCACGAGAGATGGATTAATTCCATTACCTCGATTGCTACACCTCATAATGGTACTACTCTGTCAGATATTGTAACAAACACATTTCCATTCCTCAAGAATTCTATCGGACTGGCTGCGGTGGTTGGTACACAATTTTATGATTTTGATCTTCAGCACTGGGGGTTTTATCGGAAGGAAGGTGAATCGTGGAGAAAATATTTTCGTCGGATGAGAAAACATCCTGCATGGGGGACACAGAACATCAGTGCGTGGGACCTAAGTCTTGAAGGAGCGCAACAGTTGAACACATTTTTACGAGCTGATCCTAATGTCTATTATTTTTCATATGTGCTGAGTTCAACACATCTGAATCCCATCTCAAGACGACATGTTCCAGATAAGGGTATGAGTGTAATTTTAAGGATAAGAGCAAGAAGAATAGGGAAAAAAATTGTCTATTGGGACAATGGTACACCTACTGATTCCACATGGTTTGAAAATGACGGTGTTGTAAATACTATTTCCCAAAGAGGACCTACTACGGGATTAAATGGACCTGATCCAATCGTGGAATACAAAGAAGACGAACCGCTCATTCCTGGTCAATGGTACACCTTTGGTCCATATAAAATGGATCACTGGTATGTCGTTGGACAGGGTATCATGAGTGAACAAGAACGACAAAATTTGTACAATCTTTACAAAGAACACTGCAAATTGTTGCGGACCCTTCCAGAATGATTTTTATATACTGATTAAACAAGACAGACCTTGTTTCAACATATCCATATTTTTCCCAGTAAAAATAATAATATGTGCTCACTGGAATTCAGAATAAAATACACTATTTCAATGAGATAGTTACTCAAATAGATTAAATTTTAAACATCATATTCATCAAGTAAATCAATGTCTTGGATTAGTAAAGTAGAAATATTTAAAACTTAAACAGGGGTTAATGATGTCTTTACAAATTTCTATTAATCAAAATCTTATTGAGATGGAATATGCTGTAAGAGGCCCTCTTCCACAGAGGGCAGCTGAGCTTCGCCAACGGGGGAGAAATACCATTCCATGCAATATTGGTAATCCCCAGGCGCTTGGTCAAACACCGATTTCATTCTACCGGCAGGTATTAAGCCTTCTTGAGGAACCTTCTAAAATTGAGCGTGAACGGGAACTGAAAAAAATAATATTAAATAGTCCAACATGTCTTAATGAGTTTGAAGATATAGACTTCATCTCAGATTATGTACTCGAATACAGTGAAGATTTTCTTGATAAAATGGAAACTGGCATGGGCGCATACACAGAAAGCAAAGGACCGAGGTTTATTCGTGATGCAGTGGCAAACTTTATTGATCAAAGGGATAGTGTTACTTCATCAATCGAAGGAGTTCCTTCAGATCTGGAAAATATTTTTCTAACTGACGGTGCCAGCGAGGGAGTTAAAAATATCATTGAACTGTTAATTACCATCAAAAACGATGGAATTATGATTCCCATTCCTCAATATCCTCTGTATTCAGCAACAATCAAACGTTGCGGAGGTAAGCAGGTGAGTTATTATCCCGATGAGGATAGCGGATGGACATTAAATAAATCCATTCTGGAAGAAGCAGTAATAAAGGCAAAAAAGAAGAAAATAAACGTTAAAGCGATAGTTGTAATAAATCCCGCAAATCCCACAGGAGCGATACTTGATAAAAATAGTATTCAGGAAGTAGTTACCTTTGCTAGAGAAAATGAATTGGCAATTATTGCTGATGAGGTCTACCAGGAAAACTTGTATGGGTCAGAGTTCATCTCTTTTGCAAAAGCAATTGGAAAGGAAGATATTCCTCTATTCAGTCTGCACAGTGTTTCAAAGGGATATTATGGCGAATGTGGTCATCGTGGAGGATATCTTGAGGTAAGAAACCCGCCAAAAATTATAGGAAGAGATGAAAGATTCATTGATGTCCTATTCAAACAAGCTTCTGTTAATTTGTGTTCAAATACTGTTGGACAGGCGTTGATCTATATGCTGGTCAATCCACCGAAGGAGGGAACCGAAACCTATTGGCAGTTCATCCAACAAAAACAGGCGATACTGGAGGATTTGTATGATAAAGCTACTATGATCAAGAAGGCATTTGAAGAGATGGACAGCATGGAGTGCTTTGGGAAAATCGGTGCGCTGTACCTATTTCCAAGATTGAATAAACTCCCATTAGGAACTAATGATTTTGATTACTGCATGAATCTGTTAGAGGAAACGGGATTAACTACGGTAAACGGAGCTGGTTTCGGCCAGAAGGA
>JACNLN010000202.1 GCA_014381485.1 Fidelibacterota bacterium | reverse complement strand
TGTCGTCAGCTCGTGTCGTGAGATGTTGGGTTAAGTCCCGCAACGAGCGCAACCCTTGTCCTTAGTTGCCAGCACGTTATGGTGGGGACTCTAAGGAGACTGCCTGGGATAACCAGGAGGAAGGTGGGGATGACGTCAAGTCCGTATGTCCCTTATGTCCAGGGCTACACACGTGTTACAATGGCCGGTACAGAGGGTCGCGAACCCGCGAGGGGAAGCCAATCCCATAAAACCGGTCCCAGTTCGGATTGGAGTCTGCAACTCGACTCCATGAAGCAGGAATCGCTAGTAATCGCGCATCAGCACGGCGCGGTGAATACGTTCCCGGGTCTTGTACACACCGCCCGTCACGCCATGGAAGCCGGTAGTACTCGAAGCAGGTGGCCCAACCCTGACACTCGTGTCAGGGGGGGAGCCTACGAAGGTAAGATTGGTAACTGGGGCGAAGTCGTAACAAGGTAGCCGTACCGGAAGGTGCGGCTGGAATACCTCCTTTCTAGGGAGTAATCCACCAACTGGTGGATGAGGTCGAATCTTGTTGATGTTCCTCGTACATACCTGAATTATTAATCTGGGCTTGTAGCTCAGGTGGTTAGAGCGCACGCCTGATAAGCGTGAGGTCGGAAGTTCGAGTCTTCCCAGGCCCACAGTATTTTGTAAGTTTGCGAGGCTTGAAGCTCAGGTGGTTAGAGCGTCCCGAAAGATAGTCGGGAAGGTCGGAAGTTCTCCCGATGTATCGGGACCAGGCCCACCAGTATGAAGGAATTAGGTAGTTTGCTTTTTCTCACGTATCGGCGACTCGAATAATATTCGGAATGATTGGGGCTGTAGCTCAGCTGGGAGAGCGCCGCCTTTGCACGGCGGAGGTCGTCGGTTCGATCCCGGTCAGCTCCACATTTCTTCAGTTTACTACGAAGTGTAAACTTTGGTGGTATATATGAAGAATGCTTTTTGACAATTGGTTAACGGCAAAATCGACATTTGTCCTTAGAATACAAAAGGTTTTGATAAAGCTACTAAGGGCATACGGTGGATGCCTTGGTACATGGCGGCGAAGAAGGACGTGGTAAGCTGCGATAAGCCTCGGTGAGGTGCAAACAACCTTAGATCCGGGGATATCCGAATGGGGCAACCCATCCCGGGTAATGCTGGGATACACCCATCTGAATATATAGGATGGGCTGAGCGAACGGGGTGAATTGACACATCTTAGTAACCCCAGGAAAAGAAAACAAGAGTGATTTCCTAAGTAGTGGCGAGCGAACAGGAAAGAGTCTAAACCTTGATCGTGTTAAAGTCTGCATGCGTTGCGGTCAAGGGGTTGCGAGGTTGAATTGGAGCTGGATGCAGTTGGCTCAGCGAGTCAAAAAATTCTTAGTTAACTGAATGATATGGAAAGATCAACCGTAGAAGGTGATAGTCCTGTAAGTGAAAACTAAGGATCTCGCTGGATTCAATTCTCAAGTAGCACGGAACACGTGAAATTCCGTGTGAATCTGGCAGGACCATCTGCTAAGACTAAATACTCCCATGTGACCGATAGTGAACTAGTACCGTGAGGGAAAGGTGAAAAGTACTCCTAACGGAGAGTGAAATAGAACCTGAAACCGTATGTCTACAAGCGGTCGGAATCCGGCAACCGCCGGATGACGGCGTGCCTTTTGCATAATGAGCCAGCGAGTTGCTCGTATGTCGCAAGGTTAATCCCGATACTTCGGGAGGAGCCGTAGCGAAAGCAAGTCTGAATAGGGCGTTTTAGTGATATGCGGCAGACCCGAATCCGGGTGATCTAGCTATGGCCAGGTTGAAGCGTCCGTAACAGGTCGTGGAGGACCGAACCCACCAGGGTTGAAAACCTGGGGGATGAGCTGTGGCTAGGGGTGAAAGGCCAATCAAACCCGGCGATATCTGGTTCTCCCCGAAATACCTTTAGGGGTAGCGTCATGGTAATGCTCTGGGGGTAGAGCACTGGATGGACTAGGGGCCCTACAAGGTTACCAAACCCAACTAAACTCCGAATACCAGAGTAATATTCCGTGGCAGTGAGGCTATGGGGGATAAGCTCCGTAGCCGAGAGGGAAACAACCCAGACCAGCAGTTAAGGTCCCTAAATTTGGGTTAAGTGATAAAGGATGTGGGATCGCACAGACAGCTAGGAGGTTGGCTTAGAGGCAGCCATCCTTTAAAGAAAGCGTAACAGCTCACTAGTTAAGGGGTCCTGCGCCAACAATCCCCGGGACTCAAACCCAATACCGAAACTCTGGTCCCCCGATTTATCGGGGGAGGTAGGGGAGCGTTCCATTAACCTGTGAAGTCCCAGCCGGGAGGCGGGATGGAGGAGATGGAAGTGAGAATGCTGGCATGAGTAGCGATAATCCCGGTGAAATTCCGGAACACCGAAAGCCTAAGGTTTCCTGAGTAAAGTAACTCTGCTCAGGGTTAGTCGGGACCTAAGCCGAGGCCGAAGGGCGTAGGCGATGGACAACAGGTTTAATATTCCTGTACCACCTTATGATTGTTTGAACGATGGGGGGACGCAGAAGTGAAAGGTCAGCCCGGTTTTGATCGTCCGGGTTTAAGTGTGTAGAGGGTTCTGGTAGGTAAATCCGCCGAACATTAACCTCGAGACACAAATAGGAGTCCCTAGGACATAAACTGACCCTAATCATGCTGCCGAGAAAAGCCTCTAAGTGAGATTGTAGGGTGCCCGTACCACAAACCGACACAGGTAGGCGGGATGAGTATTCTAAGGTGTTTGAGTGAATTCCGGTAAAGGAACTAGGCAAATTAACCCCGTAACTTCGGAAGAAGGGGTGCCCCGAGTAGGTAAAACTGTTACAAGTTGAGCAGAAAGGGGCCGCAGCGAACAGACTCGGGCGACTGTTTACTAAAAACACAGGTCTCTGCTAAGTTGTAAGACGATATATAGGGACTGACACCTGCCCGGTGCCGGAAGGTTAAGAGGAGGGGTTATCTCCCGACTTGTCGGGGGAGAAGCTCTGAAACGAAGCCCCGGTAAACGGCGGCCGTAACTATAACGGTCCTAAGGTAGCGAAATTCCTTGTCGGGTAAGTTCCGACCTGCACGAATGGTGTAACGACTTGAGTACTGTCTCTACCGGAAGCTCAGTGAAATTGTAGTGTCGGTGAAGATGCCGGCTACCCGCGGCAGGACGAAAAGACCCCGTGAACCTTTACTACAGCTTGGCATTGGGTCTTGGTTCTGTATGTGTAGGATAGGTGGGAGGCAGTGAAACCCCGGCGCCAGTCGGAGTGGAGCCATCCTTGAAATACCACCCTTATATTGCTGAGATTCTAATCCCTACCCTTGAATCAGGGGGGGAGACATTGTCTGGTGGGTAGTTTGACTGGGGCGGTCTCCTCCTAAACAGTAACGGAGGAGCCCAAAGGTTCCCTCAGCACGGTTGGTAATCGTGCGAAGAGCGCAAAGGTATAAGGGAGCTTGACTGCAAGCCCGACGGGGCAAGCAGGTGCGAAAGCAGGGCTTAGTGATCTGGTGGTTCCGAATGGAAGGGCCATCACTCATCGGATAAAAGGTACTCCGGGGATAACAGGCTCATCGCCTCCGAGAGCTCATATCGACGAGGCGGTTTGGCACCTCGATGTCGGCTCATCACATCCTGGGGCTGGAGAAGGTCCCAAGGGTTGGGCTGTTCGCCCATTAAAGTGGTACGTGAGCTGGGTTTAGAACGTCGTAAGACAGTTCGGTCTCTATCCGCCGTGGGCGTAGGAAATTTGAGGGATGCTGTTCCTAGTACGAGAGGACCGGAACGGACGAACCTCTGGTGTACCAGTTGTCCCATCAGGGGCACTGCTGGGTAGCTACGTCCGGCAGGGATAAACGCTGAAAGCATATAAGCGTGAAGCCCTTCCCAAGATAAGATTTCCCTTCCCCCGACTTGTCGGGGGAGTGAAGGCTCCCCGTAGACTACGGGGTCGATAGGCCACAAGTGTACATACAGTAATGTATTTAGCTGAGTGGTACTAATCAGCCGTCAGGCTTTATCAATTTTTCTTCTATTCTGGGATAAATTCCGATGACCGTTAACCATAAATTTTTTTCGGTGACAATAGCGTGGGGGACACACCCGATCTCATTCCGAACTCGGAAGTTAAGCCCCACAGCGCTGATGGTACTGCCTTGGTGACGGGGTGGGAGAGTAAGTCGTCGCCGGGAACTATTGGAATCCTCAGAC
This sequence comes from Fidelibacterota bacterium, assembly GCA_014381485.1. Lineage (GTDB taxonomy): Bacteria > Fidelibacterota > Marinisomatia > Marinisomatales > CAZVFT01 > JACNLN01. The sequence continues at coordinate 19,344 of JACNLN010000202.1, read as the reverse complement.
TATTTTAGTCTGGGGATTTCTTTTTTTACGATTTTTTTTGTTTGTGATATTTGACTAGTGATACTGTCCGCCAAATGGCTGATAAAAGTGTAAATATTTTCAGGGAGCTATTAGAAACCCACTAACCATATATTAAGAAGGCTTATTTATTTTTTGGTAAAGTTATAAAATTGAAGAGTGGTTCTGGTAAATAGTTTATATCAAAATTGATGAACAATAATAGGTAGAAGTATAATTCGTTACCAGTAATTTTTATTAGTCCTACTAAATTGGCTCTCAAAAAGTCTTTATTGTTTTATTGATTTAAATTGACATCCCCTGCAAAGACTCCTAAATTTCATTTGAACTTATATTAATTCGATTTCATAGTGTGAATAACATCACTATTAATCGGATTAGATTATTAATTTTCAATTAGGAATTATTTGGTGTTAGTTATCAGGTCTATAATTCAAAAAATAGTTTTACTGGTATTAATTATACCTGTTATTTCTTATAGTCAATCTGTGAAGTTGCTACCTGAACCAGGCTTTGTTTCTTATGTAACCTACTACGTGAGTAGTATCGATCTGACTACTGGTACTACTGATGTGTTGCTATTCCGATTTCGGTTAGCTGAGGAATCTGGTGACTATGGAGTAAATGGAGTTTTTGTCAAAATTGAGTTTGAAATGACTATAAAGTCGCCATCCCTTGGAATTTCTAATGAAACAACAGTATTGAAAATAAATACCAATCCTTTCCTACTGTTTAATGATATACTGATTGATAATCGTGACTTGACTACTGAAACTACAGCAATTTATGATATTGATGGAAATGAAGTACAGATAGGAGTACATATTATTGATCAACTTAATATTTCAGAATATGAAAATTTGCTGAATTCTGTGATTGCACGTGGGAAATTACCCGATGGAGAATATACGTTTAGGATTGAGATACAGACAGGAAACACTCCATCTTCTCTATCGGAAACGGATATGGAGACTGAAAAAATAATTGTAACATCTCCTACGTCTCTCAATCTCATTTCTCCTGGAGGAGCACTTGAAGATACCAGTGCTAATCTTGTTTATACTACCTATCCAGTATTTCAATGGGAAACAGAACCATGCTCTAATTGCGAGTCGTTTATTCGAGTCGCAAAATTTATACCCAGTGACCATACGTCACTGGATGAAGCAATTGAGGATGTTACGACACTCCCAATAGACCAGACCCAGGGATGGGAACCGGTTGGTGTGACTACGACATTTCCATATCCAGCAGACGGTACCATTGATCTGGAATTTGGTAAAATTTATGTTTGGCAGATCAGAAAAGATCTTCCGACTACGGAGGGGATTAATACATATATGAGTCCAATTTGGGCATTTAAAATTGCAGAATATTTTGTTAAGGAGGAAATTAAGTACGAAACGTTCCATCCTGTATTACAACAACTGAGAGATGTTCTTGGTGAGGAGAAATTTAACTCCTATTTTGGAAGTAATGGTTCACTGGTTGGTTTTACACCTACAGGAGATTACATAATTAATGGCGTTAACGTACCATTGGATGCGGTACTGCAGCTCCTTGGTGAAATAGCTGAAAAGAAAACAACCTTATTGAATGTGACTATCGAATAATTATGAATTGTATAATAAATAATTGTTTTTTTCTCCTTGTCACTATCGAATTGCTGTGGATACTATTATTTCCCAGTTTGTCACTAGGACGGGAAAAGGTAGCAGTGACAACGAAAGTACGTGGAATTGCTGAATTAAAATCCTATGGGAAAAAGTCATTCTCACCGGTTAAACCTCCTACCGTTCTTTTCGATAAAGATAATATTCGAACCGGAGCAAACGGATTTCTTATTATAGCATATCTAGACGATAAAAGTCAACTCAAAATCAAAGAGAATACGGATTTGGAAATTAGAGGGACCCGCAGTAGAGAGGGCATTTCCAAAATCGTTGATTTAACAGCAGGTATTCTTAAAGTTGAGATTCCAAAAGAAAGAAAGGGTGATTTCGTCATTTCAACTCCCATATCTGTTGCTTCTGTTAAGGGTACTGTATTTTACATGGTCTCAGATCCCGTCATTGGGGATCAGGTATTTGGTATCGAAGGAATTATCGAATTGAAAAATTTAATATCAGGAAAAACCATTCAGGTGCTTGCTAATCAGACAGGTACCTCTCTGCGTAACGGTTCACTGAATGTGAGTATAACAAACCCATCAAATATTCCATTATTTGAAGGTGAAGAAGAAATTGAAATCAAAGAATTGCGAATAAAACTAGAAAATATTGACGGTGAAGAAAAAGAGATTATCATACAATACCGATAACATCGGCTTCTCACATTGTCCTATTAATATTTTGGATTTGTTAAATTTTACTGATGAGCTGTGAATCATCGTTTGTTGAGATCTATTCTATTCTGTCTAAACCTCTCTTTATTATTTTCCAGTAGTCAGGTTCCAAGAAGTACCCTAATACATATTCCCCCTGAGTCACCTTCTCACGAAGGAGAACCTGTTTACATTCGATGTATGGTTGAAGGAGAAATCCCGGTGAATCAAGCACGACTTTTTCACCGTACCGTGGGGCAGGCAAGCTACCTGGAAGTAATTATGAATTTTGAAGCAGGTTATTGGCTTGGAGTTATTCCTTCTATTCATGTGAAGTCTGAGGGTATAGAATATTTGCTGGTTATTGATCTTGCGGATGGTTCAGTCTTGGGATATCCAGATGAAGATCCTTTCAAGTCGCCATTCCTATTGTCTGTGTTGCCGGAGAAGAGAGAGGGTAGAGCTTTTATAGAGGGTAGAAAAGATCAGGGAAAGTCATTACAAGAAGCCGATATTCTCATTATTAGTCCTGAAGAAGATCAGGTTGTGTATTCTGATGAGCTGTTAGTTGTAGTTTCCTTATTTAATGTAAAAAGAGTTGATGTTTCATCCATCAAATTATTTATTGATGATCTAGATGTAACTCCCCAATCAACTGTTAGTACCGATATCGTTACTTATTCACCTGAATCGATTCAGTCGGGATATCATGTCGCAAAGATTCAGTTAAGAGATGTTTATGGTGTTTATTTAAATCCTGTGTCTTGGTCATTTTTTGTGGTAGAACGTAAAGTAAAAATCGTTTCACCCATTGAAGAATTCAGTTATTCTGGGAATGCACGAACTGATTTTTCATTCGATAAAGTAGGAGGTGAAGTTTTAGGAATTGCTCAAACTACTGCATATTTAAAGGGGGGCTGGCCCTGGTTAAGCTTTCGTGGAGATTTGAGATTGACCACAGAAGAAAGCCTGCTGAAACAGCCTAAAAACCGATACTCACTTGATTTACGGTCAGAACAAAAGTTTATCATTCAACTTGGTGATTTTACCCCTGTTTTATCTCCATATACAATTAATGGAAAGCGAGTGAGAGGATATGGTATTGATGTCAATTTAAATTGGATCAGGTTTCAATTAGTCAATGGTGAGTTGGAACGTGATGTTCAGGGAGATCCGGAAAATGTGGATGATATTTACCAGGTTACAAATATAAAATTGGACACAACATCACAAGGTGACTTGATCCCCATCTATTATCTAGACAGACTTGGTTATACATTCAGACGGTTTGTGCAAGCTTACAGGTTTAGTCTCAATTATAGAAATCGATATCGACTTGGTTTGAACTTTCAAAAAACTAAGGATGAACCTTGGTCAATTAACAGAGATGTTGATAATGCGAAATTTTATATACCAAATTGGGAAAATTACATATCAATAGTTGGGATTGACTCAGGGATCTATACATTTTCAAAGTTTAAGGAAGCTATTACTGGTGTAGCATCTTATGAGTTACCTTCAAAAGAGTGGGGTGGTAATAATCCTCAGGACAATATTGTGTTTGGCTTCGATATGGGAATGTCATTTGATAACCAACGACTAATCTTTGATGTAGCGTGGGCGATGAGCTTATTAAATAAGAACATCTGGCCTGGTACACTTACAAAAACACAACTCGATACTATTCTGGATGACTCTACTGATGGTTTCCTCGCAGGCATATATGATCTTGATGATATAATTGAACCAGCTGACATAAAAGATCTGCTTGTGGTGAATCAATTCTTGGTTCCACTCATTCCAATTGATCCATATCTATATGAAGAAAGTCGTTTCGCAGCTATTATAAATATGCCCTCATCTGCATTCCATTTTAAAATGAGGACATATTATTATAATAACTTTTTGCAGATTCGGTATTCTCAGATTGGTCCTGAATTTTATTCTCTACCTAATCCATATTTTCCACAGAATATACGGGAATTCAACATCACCGATAGAATACGACTGCTTCACAACAAGTTATCAATATCCTTATCATACCAACATCGTAATAACAGGATAATTCAGTCAGTGAAGGATCCCTATTCACAAAATACGTTCAATACCAGTTTTTCACTATTTCCCGGTGTTGGACTACCGTCATTTACATTTAATTTTCAGAGTATTGGTAGAACTAACAATAAGACAGAACTGGATACAATCGAATATACAGATAATGTTGTGTATGAAGATTTTCGTGAGGATTCCCGGACAAGAAATTCACTATTTTCTATCAATATTCCTATTCATGGTCAGAAAACAAAACAAAATCTATCTTTGTCATTTAATTTTATGGCTGTCACAGATCTTTTAGAAGACATGAGATTGGATGGAAGTTCCAATAATGTTGAATCACGATCATATGGCCTGGCATTTTCAAGTCGATACTCAATCCCTCTGCAGACCTCATTCAATTTGTTTCGCTATACTATAGAGCTACCCCCAATAGTAACCGGGGAAGAGGTTATCGAAAATAAAACCCAAATAACAAATTTGATGTATAACGCTATTTACAACCTTTGGGCAAACAGACTTACTTTACGAGGAGGTGTATCTTATTTGACGGTAAAAGGCACTTCGAAATATGTCAATTATGGCTTGAACGGAGGAGTAGATTATAAAATAAAGGAATCGTTATCATCTCGCTGTTCTATATTAGTAAAGGTAAAAGAATCTGGTAATAAGTTTGAACTTGGAACATTTGCATTGAAATTTTCGGCGAATTATGTATTTTAATTATTCACAAAGCATGATAATGATAACTTTGTTACCATTGAATTCTCAAAACTCTGTTGAAGTATGAACCTGTTATATCCATCATATGCATTGTTTATGTTACGATAGAAAAAAGTGTTGTTGTTTTTTAGGGAACAATATGTGACTCAGTTAAAACTGAGGGATAAATTTAGTCAATAGTTAATCAATTAATTAGATCAAGAGGAAAATTAAGCTATGAATAGAGTTATTAAATTCTTTAAAAAACACATTGTTGGTATTGGCTTTACAATTGGATCAATAATATTTGTTTTACTTTTACACCGGGTACACGTATTTGATTATCTGGAACTAAAAACTGTTGATTTTGCATTCCGTATGCGCGGTCCTCTATCTGGATGGAATGCCAAAGATCCTATTCCAAAAGAATCTGAATTATTTGAGGATCTTAATGAAAATGGGAAGTTTGATGAGGGTGAACCTTTCAATGATTTGGGAAATGACATTTGGGACAAGGGTGAACCTTTTGAAGATGAGAATGGTAATGGGAAGTGGGATGAAGGAGAACCATTTGAGGATACTGGAAACGGGAAATGGGATAAAGGACTCGATGTGGTTATTATTGATATAGATGATGAGAGCTATCGGTTAGTCCCATGGACCTGGCCATATCCACGCGAAGTATGGGCTTTGGTTCTCAGAAATTTATACCGTGCTGGGGCAAAGGTGGTGGTTTTCGATATTCAGTTTGATTCTCCCGATCGTCAATCTGAATATTTAAAGGGAATTAGTCAGAAACTCAGGCTACGTGGTTTAAGAGAGCTTGTGCCTGCTCATGGAGACAGTATTTTTTCACAGGCGATCCAGGAAGCTCAGGATGCTGGAATGTCTGTCATTCTTGCATCAAAAATCGTGAATGAACCCACCAGTATTCCACCTCAGTACGTTGCTTATCCCAATTCTATTCTCCTATCCGCAGATCCGGTAACCGGTTTGGTTAGTGAGGATCAGGATATAGATGGATCTATTCGACAATATTATGTTTATTACCCTATGGCTCATGAACCGGGCAAATGGTATTTAACCATAGCGATGAAAGCCATTAAAGAATATCGGAATTTTCCCGATGATTTCGTTTTGACTGGAGATGTGCAAAAAGGGGAAATTCGATTTGGGACAGAAATAATTCCTACTTATGGTGAAGAACCTTCCTTTATGATTAATTATTACGGTCCTCCGTCAGGAGCTAAACTTCAAGGTAATAAGGCCTGGAAAACCTTCAATCGATATCCACTTTCAAATGTGATTGATGTGATGGATGTGGATCTAAAAAATGAGGACGAGGATACAAACTGGATGGAGTTCTTTATGGAAGACAGTCCCTTGTATGGATTAATAGGAGAAAGTCCCTTTAAAAATAAAATTGTTCTTATTGGAATATCAGTGGAGGTTGTTCATGATATTAAACGGACACCCTATTACAGTTATGCAGGACAACAACAACTGATGCCGGGAGTGGAGGTACATGCAAATGCCATACAAACAATCCTTGACCGGAATTATATTTCTGTGTTAGGAAGTGAGATTGGGTGGTCAAAAAAATCGTACTTTTCACATACACTTCTTATTACTGTATTTTCTTTCTTGTCTTTTGCTTTTCTATTATTGATGAATCCTATTTTTGCTGGATTATTTATCATTCTCGTTGTATTGGTTTTTTTGAATTTTGCATTAGGAGCTTTTACTGCTGATTCATTGTGGCTGTTAAAGTCCTTATTACACAATATTCTGCCTGAAAGTTGGATCAATAGAATGGGAGATTGGATATTCATAAACACTCCTGGAATAGGAGAATCAAAGATTATTCCCGTTGTTGCTCCAATTTTTGGGCTCTTTTTTACTTATACCAGTAATGTGCTGTACCGATTTATTGTAGAGCAAAAGGATAAGAGATTTTTGAAAAATACATTTGGCACGTATATATCACCTGAACTCATTGATCAAATGTATGAGTCTAAGCAGGAACCAAAATTGGGTGGTGAAGAAGGATTGCGTACTGCTTATTTTACCGATATTCAGAGTTTCTCGACATTTTCTGAAAAATTAACTGCCACGGAGTTAGTTGATTTGTTAAATGAATATTTAACTGAAATGACTGATATTTTGTTATCTAATAAAGGGACCCTTGACAAGTATGAAGGAGATGCTATCCTGGCTTTTTACGGAGCTCCCGTTCCTGTTGAAAACCATGCATATTATGCTTGCTATACTGCAGTGCAGATGCAAAATCAGTTAACCAGATTGCGTGAAAAGTGGAAATCTGAAGATGATAAATGGCCCGAGATTGTTCACAATATGAGAGTACGCATTGGTATTGCTACTGGCTCTATTGTTACGGGGAATATGGGATCTTTAAATCGTATGGATTACACTATGATGGGTGATGTGGTAAATATTGCTGCAAGACTGGAATCTTCTGCAAAACAGTATGGAATCTACAATCAGGTAAGTAATACTACATATGAAGCGGTGAAAGATGATTTTATCTGGCGTCATTTAGATTATGTTGTTCTAGTAGGAAAGAAAGAACCAATTGATGTGTATGAATTAATTGCAGAAACAGGTAAAACAAGTACTGAAGAAATAAACCTGCTGAATGCATTTCATGAAGCACGTGAACTTTATCTATCTCAGAAGTGGGACACAGCTATTGAAGCATTCAGGGTTAGTGATAAATTAGAAGATATGTTTCCAGGTCGATTTACAAACCCAAGCCAGGTTTATATCGAACGCTGTGATCACTTTAAAACTAATCCTCCCGGAGATAATTGGGATGGTTCTTGGACATTAACAAAGAAATAGAAAATGTAAAATCAATTTGTAAGTGTACTTAATGTATGGTGATATACTCTCTTTCTTAAAGATATACTTGAAAGGATAATGTTTATCGATTGAGGAATTATTCTTCACTATAACGTCGTATTATGATTTTATCTGTGTTTTAGGTGGATATAGTTTCATGGACATTTATTTAGGATACTGAAATTGTTGGTTATGCGATGATAACTTATCAATATCAAGTGTGATTTTACTGCAATGCGTTTGTTCTCTGAAGAATCCTTTCTAACTTTACCAGTGATATGTCAAGCAGGAAATAGTGGTTATTAAGGAAGGCTTAGGCGAAGGGAAAGACTGAGAAAAAGCAAAATAAAAGCAAGTAAATAATGTATCGGAAAAATGTCTCAAACTAAATTTACTACTAATCTTACAGGTTTTTTATTTTAATCAGGAATTACCAGGTTAAGAACGAATAATTTATTCCGAATTCTTAGCTTTAACCCCCTCCTTAGCCTTTAAAATAACACTGGAAGAATTGGATAAATTATCAAAATGAAAGCGATTGGTGTAGTACTATGAGAGGACGAATTCTCTGGGTAGACGATGAAATAGATCTGTTGAAACCGCACTTACTTTATCTTCAGGAGAAGGGGTATGATGTGGTGGAAATAAACAACGGTCAAGATGCCGTCTCTACGCTTGAACAAGATGAGCAGTTTGATCTTGTATTACTTGATCAGATAATGCCAGGTATGGATGGTCTCACTACCCTTCGAATGATTAAAGACATTCGACCTCTTCTTCCAGTGATTTTGATTACGAAGAGTGAGGAAGAGTGGTTGATGGATGAAGCCATCTCGGAAAAGATAGCAGATTATCTAACTAAACCGGTAAATCCAAGCCAGATTTTTCTTGCCTGTAAAAAAGTACTCGAAGGAGAAAAAATCCTTGATGAAAAAGCTACATCAGACTATCTAAAAGACTTCCAGGAAATTGAGACTATTTTGTCTGGAGGTATGAGTATTGAGGATTGGTGGATTCTACATCAGAAACTGGTAGATTGGCAAATTGAAATGGACAAGAGGAAAGATACAGGTCTTGGTTCTGTGTTAAATGAACAATTGAAGAGCTGTAATCATCGGTTCTCGCAGTTTGTCAGTGAAAATTATCTGGACTGGCTTCACTCAGATATTGAGAATCGTCCCCCAATCTCAACCGATGTACTGCATAAGTTCGTTTTACCTTACCTTAAGAATAGAGAAAGGGTTTTTCTCCTGGTGGTAGATTGTTTTAGATTAGATCAGGTGATGACTATTTTACCGGAAATCCAGAGATATTTTAATGTGGATATCGATTTTCATCTGTCATTATTACCATCTGCCACACCCTTTTGCAGGAATGCCATTTTCAGTGGTAAGCATCTTGGGAAAATCCAAAGATTGTATCCTAAGATGTGGGAGTCAATGGTGAAAGATGAATTTAGTATGAACCGCTTTGAAAGCGACCTTCTTGCGCTGGCTCTACAGTCTTATGGCTTGGGGAATTTATCGGTGAAGTATCAAAAAGTTAGTGTGGCAAAAGAGGGTAGGAATTTATTAAACCGAATTACTGACTACCTTGATACTTCGCTGATGGCGTTAGTAGTGAATTTTTTAGACCTCCTGGCTCATTATCGTTCTGAATCAGAGATTCTTCAGGAGATGATGCCTGACGAGGCAGGATACCGTTCCATCGTAAAATCATGGTTTGTAAATTCATGGTTATATGAGGTTTTGAAAGTATTGAGCGAAACTGATTATAAGGTGATTCTCACCAGTGATCACGGTAGCATCCGTGTTCAGAAGGGAGTTCAGGTAGCAGGAGATAAAAAAACTTCTTCTGGTGTTCGGTACAAGTACGGAAAAAATCTGAACTGTTCTGATAGATCAGCACTTGTCATTAAACAGCCAGGTGACTATTTCTTGCCGGAAATGGTTACAGGAACCAACTACCTTATCGCAAAGGAGGATGTCTATCTTGTCTTTCCCACCCAGTACCGTAAATATATACGACTGTTTCAAAACAGTTTTCAACATGGAGGTATTTCTCTGGATGAGATGCTGGTTCCCACATTTATTTTGTCAGGTAAATAATGAAGAAGAAAGTTGTCATTACCAGATCTCCTGAGGAAACCCGGGAATTTGCTCGAGAATTTGCTTTCTCGCTATTAGTTGGGGATGTGATAGCTCTCGTGGGAGAATTAGGAAGTGGGAAGACAACGTTTGTGCAGGGACTAGCAAACGGTTTGAACATAAAAGAAAATGTAAGTTCACCTACATATAAAATTATTAATGAATTTAGGGGTCGACTTCCTCTATACCATATCGATTTTTACCGTATGAAAGAACCTGTTGATATTTTAAATATCGGATTTGAACATTATATTTACGGTGAAGGTGTTACGGTTATTGAGTGGGCAGATCGATTTCCCGAATTGATTTCAGATGATGTTATGAATGTTACGTTTTCGATGAAAAAAAATAACCCAGATCTTAGAAAAATTGAAATCAGTCAGGGAAAATTATAATGAACCTTCTGGCTATAGAAACAGCAACAAATGTCTGTGGTTTAGCTTATTTTCACAACGGGGAATTGGCAGGTCTTGAGGAAAGGGAACTGAATCGGGAACACGCTGAAAGGCTTCCATTTAACTACCGGGAATTAAAAAAAACTAACAGATTTCAATTATCCAATCTTGGTGGTATTGCTATATCCATTGGACCGGGTTCTTTTACTGGTTTACGAATTGGTTTGAGCTATGCGAAAGGACTTGCATTTAGTGTGAATATCCCATTGATTCCAGTGCCAACACTTCAAACGTTAGTATGGGGTTCAGGAATTAACAATGGGAAGGTCCTATCTGTACTTCATTCTCACAAAGATCTCGTTTATCACCAGAGATTTGATGTTTCAGAGAAGAAAATTTGTAAACTTAGTGAAGCTAGATCTGAAAAATGGGATGATTTTATCAAAGATATAGAGGAAGGTGAGATTCTATGTCAGTACGGATGTGATACATTTCTTGAAACTATGAACATCGGCAATGTTGTAAAGACTGTTACCCCCTCTTCACGGTTTGTTGGCGAATTAGCTTTGAGCAGATTTGAGACTTGGAAGATAGAAAAATTTTATCAGCTTGAGCCAAACTATATCTCGCATTTCAAGATTCAAAAACATGTTGGAGTACGATGATGTTTCAATATGTGAGGATAATATTTAACGTTAAATTTTCATCGGTAGTTTATGGTCTGGTTTAAAAGACAAAAAGCAAAGTTTCAGACGTCTAAGAAGAAGTCCATCCCCGACGGATTGTGGGAGAAGTGTCCTAAGTGTGAGGAAATTCTCTTTAAACGGGAACTGCAAAAAGCACTCTGGGTCTGCCGCAGGTGCCAGTATCATTTCAGGATAAAATCAGAAGATTATTTAAAAATGATTATCGACGGTGATTTGTATGACGAATTGAACCGGGATATGGTATCTTTGGATCCCCTCAAATTTAAAGCGGAAAAGAAATATGCCGATCAATTAAAATCAACAAGGATCAAGACAGGAAAGAAGGAAGTATTAACAACCGTAGTGGCTCAAATGAACCATCATAAGATTGTACTGGCTATCATGGATTTTTCATTTATTGGCGGGAGTATGGGATCTGTTGTTGGAGAGAAGATGGCAAGGGCTATCGATTATGCTCGAAAGAAATCTTTGCCCTTAATTACTATCTCGGCATCCGGAGGCGCTCGTATGCAGGAAGGAGCATACTCTCTGATGCAGATGGCGAAAACGTCAGCGAAGCTCGCTCTTTATTCCCAGTCAGGGGGGATGTATATTTCTATTTTAACTGATCCAACTACCGGTGGAGTTACCGCCAGTTATGCTATGTTAGGGGATGTTATTCTTGCTGAACCCGGTGCCCTCATTGGATTTGCCGGTCCGAGAGTCATCAAACAGACAATCGGTCAAGATCTACCGGAAGACTTCCAGAGGGCGGAGTTTTTATTGGAGAAAGGATTTATAGATCATATTGTCCATCGAAAAGACCTGAAAGAAACATTGACAAAAATTATAGATTTTGCAGACTTTAAGGAAACTTCTTACCATTCGGACGTCAGTCCGGTGCCTGACGGGCCTGACCGATGAATAAACCTCTTATCCTTGTGACTAACGACGATGGTATTTACTCTGAGGGAATTTATGTCCTTCAGCAGGCTCTAGCAGAAATGGGACGAACTGTTGTGGTAGCTCCTGAAGCGGAAAAAAGTGCCGTGGGACATGCCATTACCATTTCTGATCCAATCCGGATAAAGGAAGTCTCCCGGCGTAATGGGTTCACCGGATATGCCGTGGCAGGAACACCAGCAGATTGTGTTAAACTTGCTGTTAAAGCATTGCTGGAGGAATCTCCTGATATCGTTGTCTCGGGGATCAACCTGGGAGCAAACATCGGGACGAGTGTTCTCTATTCTGGTACTGTGTCAGCGGCAACTGAAGGGGTGATACTAGGTATTCCCGCAATCGCAATTTCCATTGCATCTCTTGTAAATCCTGATTACTCCTACGCTGCTAAAATTGCTAAAAAGTTTACAGGATTAGTGCTGGATAATGGTCTTCCTGAAGGAACTGCTCTAAACATTAATGTTCCAAATGTACCTGAAAAAGAGGTAAGGGGAATTAAAATTACCCGCCAGGGGGCTAGTAATTACAACGAAAAGTTTGATAGGCGTGTAGACCCCAGACAGCGAATTTACTTCTGGATGGACGGGGATCTGATTCATCCAAAGGAAGATCCAGATCTCGATGACATAGCCCTGCGTGATAAGTTTGTTTCTGTAACACCGCTCCATTACGATCTAACCAACAAGGAAAGTTTTACATTTTTTAAAACCTGGGATATTTTTAATAATGACAGATAGTCGGCAAACAGTACTCATTCTCGATTTTGGGGCTCAATACACCCAATTGATTACTCGTCGTGTCCGGGAACATCACGTTTTTTCTGAAATTGTTCCTCATTCTATTAAAAAAAGTGAAGTGGAAACTATTTCTCCCAAAGCTATCATACTTTCCGGGGGTCCATCCAGTGTTTACGGTGGAGACACTCCACAATTTGATGACCGAATTCTCGAATTGGATATTCCGGTACTGGGAATTTGTTATGGTTTGCAACTGATAGTGCATCATTGGGGAGGGAAAGTTGAATCAAAAGGTAACGCAGAATATGGGTTTGCAAAGATTCATCGGATATCCAATAGCAATCTGCTCGAAGGTATCTCTGACGAAACACAGGTATGGATGAGTCATGGTGATGCAGTAACCTCTATTCCAGAGGGGTGGAACGTTACTGCCCGATCTTCCAGTGATGTCATCGCTGTTGTTGAAAGAAGTGATGGTCAAATGTTTGGTACCCAGTTCCATCCCGAGGTAGTGCATACAACAGAGGGACGGAAGATCCTGTCCAATTTTTTATTTAATATTGCTCACTGCACCCCAGACTGGACGCCTGCATCCTTTATCGATAAAACTGTAAGTGAGATTTGTAATAGGGTCGGAAATGAGAGGATCCTTTGTGGTGTAAGTGGTGGAGTGGATTCGGCTGTAGCAGCGAAGCTCATCCATAAAGCGGTTGGGGATCAACTAAAGGCTGCATTTGTGGATCATGGCTTATTAAGAAAAAACGAAACCCAATACATAACCCACACTCTGCAACCCGGATTGGGATTGACCATTGAAGTGTATGATTGTTCGAAAAGCTTTTTGAGTAGATTGAAAGGAATCACGAATCCTGAAGAAAAACGAACCACTATTGGTGAGGAGTTCATCCGTTCATTTGAGTCAATTGCAGCTCGTGAGGGGGGAATTGGATTCCTTGCCCAGGGTACCCTTTATCCTGATGTTATCGAGAGTGGTGGTGGCAAATCTCAAGGGTCGGCATCCGTTATTAAATCACACCATAATGTCGGGGGTCTCCCTGCGGATATAGCATTCAAACTTGTGGAACCGCTTGCGGAACTTTTTAAGGATGAAGTGCGTGAAGTGGGGAAAGAGTTGAACATTCCCGAGGGTATTCTTTCACGACATCCGTTTCCGGGACCGGGATTGGGGGTGAGAATCATCGGGGAGATCACAACTGAGCGAATTGAAATTCTTCAGGAAGCTGATGATATCTACATTTACTTGCTTAAGAAGTGGGGACTATATGATGAGATCTGGCAGGCATTTTGTGTTCTTATTCCCATAAAAACGGTTGGTGTAATGGGTGACAAAAGGACATACGAAAATCTTATCGCTCTTCGAGCTGTTACAAGTCTTGATGGAATGACTGCCGATTGGTATAAAATGCCAGATGACGCATTAAACGAAATATCCAGCCAGATTGTGAATAAAGTCAAAGGGGTGAATCGGGTGGTGTACGATATCAGTTCAAAACCTCCCAGCACCATCGAGTGGGAATAACCATTAGAATCCTTTGATAAACCTTATGTGTGAAGAAAAAAGAGTTAAAATTTGTCTGATTAAGGCGGAAAATGCAGTCAATAATGATATTATGGACAAATTTTCCAACGAAAAGCAGGCAGATTTTAGACTTTTTAATTTGTGCGATAGGTTTTTCAAAGGGTTCCATTATATAGACAGGAGGAAATACAATGTGTGGAATTGTGGGATATTTAGGTGAGAAAGATGCCGTTCCCATTTTGATTAAAGGACTCAAACGGCTTGAGTATCGTGGTTACGATTCTGCAGGTATTGCTGTGATGCGTAATGGTGAGATGAATGTGGTGAAAAAAAGAGGGAAGGTAAAGACGCTGGAAGCCTCCGTGAATGATTTGGGACTTAGTGGTTCTATGGGGATTGCTCACACCCGATGGGCAACCCATGGTGAGCCAAGTGATAATAATGCTCATCCACATACAGACCAGACTGGAAACATATCATTAATACACAATGGAATTATTGAAAATTATTCTGTTCTTAAGCAGATGCTTAAGAAACGTGGGGTCACTTTTACGAGTGAAACAGATTCTGAAGTGATTGTTCAGCTCATTTCGATGTTATATAATCGGGATGGGCTCTCTTTTGTAAAAGCCGTTCAGGCAGCTCTTCAGGAAGTTGTCGGTGCGTATGGGATTGTTGTGATGTGTAAAGAGGAACCAGGAGTTCTGGTGGCAGCACGATTAGGAAGTCCATTGGTGCTTGGTGTTGGTGATGGTGAGTATTTTATCGCCAGTGATGCTTCTCCCATCGTGGAATACACCCGGAATGTTTTGTATCTTGGTGAAGGTGAAATGGTTATCATTAATAAGGATGGTTATACCATCAAAAATATTTTAAAAGACACAGTAGTTTCAAAAGAGATAACTCAGATCGATCTGACCATTGAAGAAATTGAAAAAGGTGAATTTCCTCATTTTATGCTGAAGGAGATATTTGAACAGGAACATACGATCACAGATACGTTGCGAGGTCGGATTCAGATTGAAGAGGGTAGCGCTCATTTAGGAGGAATTCAAGATTTTTTAACACGAATTGAAAATGCGAGCCGGTTTTACATCACTGCCTGCGGAACCTCATGGCATGCAGGGCTTATTGGAAAATACCTGTTAGAGGAATATGCGAATATACCGGTGCATGTGGAGTACGCTTCAGAATTCCGCTATCGTCGAGCTGTTATAGATAGCAGAACAGTGGTTATTGCTATCAGCCAATCCGGTGAAACAGCGGATACGCTGGCAGCCATCCGCAAAGCAAAAGATGTGGGGGCATTGACGATGGGAATCTGTAACGTAGTTGGTAGCTCAATAGCACGAGAAACCGATTGTGGTGTTTACACTCATGCTGGTCCTGAGATCGGTGTCGCCTCAACAAAAGCCTTTACTGCCCAGCTGGCAGTTCTGACCATGTTTGCTCTTATGCTTGGAAGAATGAGGAAGCTGAGTATAAATGATGGTCGAGAAGTAGCAAAATCCCTTACTCAAATCAGCCAGTCGGTATCGCAAATACTTAACACCAGTGAAGAAATTGAGAAGATTGCGAAGGAGTACTTGGATGTGGACAATTTCCTGTATCTCGGGAGGGGGCTGAACTTTCCTGTTGCATTGGAAGGAGCTTTAAAACTGAAAGAAATTTCTTATATCCATGCTGAGGGATATCCCGCTGCGGAAATGAAACACGGTCCAATTGCTCTTATAGATGAAAAAATGCCCATTGTTGTGCTGGTGCCACACGACAGAACCTATGAAAAGGTCCTTTCTAATATTGAGGAAGTGAGATCCCGAAATGGTCGTATTTTATTGGTAACAGATAAAATTACCGATGATCTTAAATCACTTTCTGATCACATCATCAAAGTAACAAATCCTCACCGAATCACCTTTCCTTTACTGGCGGTGATTCCCCTTCAATTACTGGCTTATCACCTCGCTGTATTAAGGGGATGTGATGTGGACCAGCCAAGAAACCTGGCAAAAAGTGTCACAGTCGAGTAGTTAAGGAAAATTATAGATCAATGACCAAAATTAAGGTCAGAATATTAATCTTTATCCTCTCTTTATCGTCTGTTTTTGCACTACCTCAAGTTGGTAGCGGGCAGACAAATATAACTGAAATAAATCGCTCAACTTCCCTCATAGCCCAAATGGAATTGAATCGTTCTTCCAGACAGTTTGATAAAGGAGTGGAACACTATAAAGCCGGTCGATTTTACAGTGCTCTGGAAATATTCAGGCAATTGATGAAAAAACCAATTTCGGAAAATTCACAATTGACAGCCAGCTATTTGATGGCAATGAAGTGCAACTATCACCTTGAAAAATATGAGGAAGCGAAGAGAATCGGTCGAAATTTTTTAACCGATTTTTCTGATAGCAATTATCTGGATGATGTGTATCACTGTTTTGGAGATATTTTCATAAGGGAAGGCGGGTATCGCACAGCTACGGAGAGTTACCTCATAGCCAGATCTGTGACAGTTGAACCAGAATTGGCAAAGCAAATTGACAAAAAGCTGAAGAAACTCACTAACGGTTTTCTCACTCGTGATGATATCACCGATCTTCTTGCATTTGAAAAAGTTCAATCAAATAGAGCTATTTTAACCTTAATGCTTGCTGATGCTATTATAGCAGAGGGCGATTCAGATGGTGCTGCCCTTACTCTTTTTCGTATGGATATCAATTTAATTCCCAAATCGTTTCGAGACTATTATGATGTACTGCGGAAAAGGACTTATAAGCAAACAGAAGGAAATATTGTGATAGGTGTGGTACTTCCCCTGACTGGAATAAATGAGGAGGAGGGAAACGCCTTTCTTCTTGGGTTGAAACAAGCTATTGTGGAAGTTCAACAAACTCGGGCATTAAATATAATTCTTGAGGTGCTGGATAATGAGGGTGACAACCTGAAAACCATTGAGTGTATGGATAAATTGGTCGGAAATCCCAATGTAATGGCGATTATCGGACCTCTATCGGCGGTGAATTCAACAGTTGCTGTCTCTACTGCGAAACATTATGGGATTCCATTTTTAATTCCAGTTTCAACACAAAGTGGACTCAGTACACTTGGTGAATCTATTTTTCAAATGAATATGGATCTCATAAAAAGGGGACAATATATTGCTGAGTATGCCATTCGTTTTTTAGGACTGGAGACAGTAGCGGTTGTATCTCCTGCAGAAAGATTGGGAATAGAACTTGTGGATGGTTTTGTAGAACGAGCTGATGAACTGGGAGCTCAGATTTTGGACATTCAATGGTATTCTGGTCTTCCTGTAGATCTTAAGAATCAATTCAAAGCATTACGAAAAGTTGCTTTTAGGCTCGAAGAACAATACAATCAGGTCGAGATCATTGACCTGCAGTTTGATACTCTTGACCAAACGCTTGTGATATCGGAGAAGGATTTTTTTCCAGAATTAGTCGAAGAGGAGGAAATATCTTCTTCGGACTCAAGCAAAATTGTATTGTCCAGTATTGATGGTATCTTCGTCCCGATTCATCCCGGTGATATTAATTATGTGGGATCGCAAATTTCTTCCTACAATTTTGATACACAATTGCTGGGTAATATGAATTGGTATGATTTAGATGAATTGAGTCAGGAAATGATTGGTCCTAATGTAAAGGGGATGATTGTTTTTACAGATTTTATTTTTCCTGAAGATGATGAGGCTATGGTTGTTTTATCAGATCGATTGCAACATCACGAACTTCGAAAAATGGCGCTTCATGGATATGATATTACTATGTTTCTCGCATCCCGATTGCAAAAGAATATAACCAAGCATGCGCTGGCTCAAAATCTAAATCAAGCTGGAATGTACCGGGGAATAAGCAAACTATTTTCATTTACAGACCATAATCCCCGGGAAAACTCTTCTATTCATATCCTGCGTTTTGAAGGTGACCATTTTACCAAAGTGAATGAGATCATTGCTGATACATTGTTTATTCACTCTCTCCAATCTCCCTGAGGTTTACCGTCCAAAGTAAAACATCCTTCATCCAACGTAATTTTTCTCGCAATATAGCTCCAGGTAAAGTCTCAGCTACCATTGGATTCTTTCGTCCTTCCACAGGTTCATCTCTGGAAGAAGAACGTTGTCGGGTAGGTGTTAAGATAGGATTAAACTCAAAAGAGCTTGCGGTTCCTTCTCAGGTTCATTCCAACATCGTTAAGATTATTGACAGACCGGGATATGTGGATAAGTGTGATGGATTGATAACAAATAAAAATGACATTGTGCTATCCGTTCAGATTGCTGATTGTGTTCCTATTTTTATTTACTCACCGGATGTTCGAGCCCTCGGTTTAATTCATGCCGGGAGGAAGGGGACTGCTAATGAGATATCCGTGTATGCAGTTAAAAAATTAATGGATGAATTGGGAGCAACACCGGAGGAAATGTTTATCTTTTTAGGTCCTTCTATCCAACCGTGCTGTTATACCGTTCAGGATGATGTGGCTTATCAATTTCAACCGGAATTCTACACACCTAACTCAACGGGGTTTGCACTTGATCTTATCAAGGCAAACATTGTTCAATTAGTATCTATGGGGGTTCCTGAGGATCAAATCCGAAAGACGGATATATGTTCCTGTTGCAATGGAACAATGTTTCACTCATATCGAAGAGACGGACATAAAGCCGGAAGAAATTTCTGTTTT
Source organism: Fidelibacterota bacterium (assembly GCA_014381485.1). GTDB lineage: Bacteria > Fidelibacterota > Marinisomatia > Marinisomatales > CAZVFT01 > JACNLN01. The sequence continues at coordinate 209 of JACNLN010000202.1, read as the reverse complement.
CTAAAACTCAATCAAGGTAAAATTTGAGTATAAAATAACTCAAGTTTCGCACATCATAAGCCTATGAGATTTAGACAGATAATCAATAGCCCAGTCGTTTACGCTCCTATAATCAAGGGAGAAACGCCGTGAACGGCGTATCCGCATTTGTGTCCATTCATATCCCAGCCCTGAAGGACTGGGCTAAGGATATGAAGGAGCAATTTTCC
>JACNLN010000207.1 GCA_014381485.1 Fidelibacterota bacterium | reverse complement strand
ATGGAATCAATTCCAAGATCATTCCAGATCTGGTTCCATCGATAAACACGTCGAGACCCATCAATAAAAAAGATATTCATTTTTTGGTCAACATCCACATCAATGGGAGTGAGGCTGTCTCCTTCTTCATCTTTTAGATTTGTCAGGGGCTCAAACCCTTCCAGTACCTTTCCACCCTGATCAATAACAAAAATTCGTTGACTTGATGAATCTGCTACAAAGATATGACCATCCTGTGCAATGGAAATTTCAATGGGGGTTAGAAATTGATAACCATTATCTTCATCCCAGATGGGATTAAGACGCAGGTAAGTGGTATCTCCAGTAAAACCGCCCCCCCGCATACTAATATCTGCAGGAAGAGGCATTTTATCAATACAGGAACTAAACAGCCATATCAATCCTGTGAGAGTGAGGTAGAGGCAAAGGCGAAGGCAGAGGTAGATGCGAAGGTGGAAGTGCTGGAGATATTTTTTTAACCTGATTAATTCATGAGACCATGAATTAATCACCCTTAGGGCCGACCCCGATATATCGGGGTCGGGGTTAACCTGCCGACATAAAATGTCGGCACCAATCGGTAAATAATTCATCAGCAATATCCCTTTATCTTCTGTTTTTGTTTTAATTTACTCATACTTAGACATTGTTAACGAATTATTTAGGTTAACATTATCAAAACTCCATACCGATACTAAGTCGAGTTGGGTCGGAGAGATAGAAAAAATTGGTATAGGCATAATCCACCGAAACTTTTACTGGTCCCAATGGCAGGTATAAACCAACGCCCAGTGAGAAATCTTCACCCTCTTTGTTTAGTTTATATCCACCTCTCACAGCAAAGGATTTCATAAACAGGTATTCAACACCAGCAACAATATTTTCCGCATCATCCACAGGATGATTTAGCTGAATAGCAATAGTCATTGTTTGATAATGAGACGAGAAGATTTCCATTGCTGTACCTACCCGGAAGACCGTAGGGGGCGAGAAAAGTTTATATTCAGAATCGATGATGACTTCCTCACCTGTATCTCTATCAAGTACGAATCGTTCATACGTTCCATCAGGTTTACACTGAGGACCAAAGTGGGACAGGGAGGCGGAAAATCGAAGGGACCTGAATCCCGTCCAGTAGAAGGTGCCCATATCTATAAGCCATGTGTCCATTTTGTTTCCAGCCAGATTTTCATTCACGTATTTTGCTGTAATTCCGAAACTGAATCTATCAGATAACCGGGCACTATAGGTAATTCCCATAAATTGGTCCTGGAAGATAAAATAATTGCCAGTTCCGTGGGGCATGTATTCCGTGGTCTCTTCCATAGGTGTCATATGAAGAATTCCGGCACTGAATCCGAGATAGTGACTGCCAGTAATGTGTCTCGAGATCCCGAAGAAGTCGTAGTGAATATCTGCGGGCCATTCTATCCGGGTAGCAGTGAATTGGGTGTTTTTCAGCTGAGCGATGATTGCTGGATTGTAGTAGAGAGCGGAAGCGTCCTGATTTGTTGCTACGACAGCTTCAGCCATACCTGCAGGTCTGGCTCCTACCCCAATTTTGAGAAATGTGAAAATGGATGTACCAACCCTCTGTCCACCAAGAATTGGAAAAAGATTCTGTTGACTTCTTCCAACAGAAAGGAATAGAAACAATATAAAGGTGATGGTGTAACGATACCTTCTCATTAGAAAATAATCTGTACTCCAAGTTCAGTTGTTCTGGGTCTACGAACACGGTTTGGATTATAATTAGGATTTGGACTGTTGATCATGCTGTATGGAATGATTTCTCCCGGATCGTATCCACGTCCCGTGAAAGGATTAATACGTCTCGGAATTCGCTCGTCGAAGACATTTTCAACTTCTAAGAAAATTCGATATTTCAGTTTTCCAATTTTGAACATTTTTGAGATCTTAAGATCACTGTTGGTAACCGGTCGTTCACTGATGTAATAGTAAGGTTTATCGTCCTCTATGGTGCCGTCATAATATCTGATACCGCTTACTTCCCGGATCCCGTCAGGAGGATATTCTTCTGTATCAGGAATGCCTCGAGTATAGCGTCGTCCTGTTTCATATTCAAAACGGGAGGAAACAGTCAAACCCGAGGGATGATTGTAGGAAAGGTTCGCAAAGAACTGAAAAGGTTTATCCCACCGCATAAATACTTCTCCGAGCGGTTTTTCTCTAAGCTCGCCTGCCTGAACGAGAAGATTGTCATTGGGGTCGGAGCTCTTACCTGTGATAATCGAATAATTGAAGTTCACATCAGCATACCAATGTTGCCAGAAGCGGCTCTTCAGGATAATCTCAATTCCCCTGGCACGAGCATAGTCAGCGTTAAAATACATATTAAAATGTAAGTTTGAATATGGTGGGGGGAGTGTAATAGTTTGAGATGTCTCGTAGTCAAACATATCTTTCCAGTATGCTTTAATCTCCATGACTTGATCTTCACTGAACCTGTGTTTAATCCCCAGTTCATATTGAACAGTTGTCTTGGGATTCAAGTTTGGATTGCCAAAGAGCTGATATGTGGACTGGGACACTGATTGAAGCTTAGCATAGACGTATTGAAATGTTGGAAGCTGTGAAAAATGACCATAGTAGAAATAGAGAACATCATTGTCCGTAACTGGATGAGAAATCCCTACCCGGGGACTTAGACGTCCTTTTACTCTATGATCAAAGAGTTGAAAGGTCTCATCTCTGAATTTCTCAAGAGCATCTTGGCCATAAATAATAGATCTTTCCAGAGCCTCCTCAATTGTTAACCACGATGGTAGAATTGTGTCACTAGAGGTTGTAAATGTAGTGTCTGCATCATAGTACGTTCCAGGAAACCAAAAATCATACCTTATCCCTATGTTAGCGGTCATTCCCTCAAATATGATTCGATCTTGTATGTAAAAGGCTCCAAAAGCAGTTTTTGCTCGATAAATGTCGTAATTTTTTCCTAATCCAGTTGTACCAGTCCAGGGTTCATCAATGTCTACAACCTGGATTTCTGTAAACGTTCCCTCTATGCCAGCTTTTGTCTTATGACGTTTCAATGTCTGGTATGTCCAATCTAGGTCAAAACGATAGTTGTCGCTTGAGATATCATACCATTCAGATGTAAATCCCGTATCATAGAATTCGTCCCCATAAGTAATACCTATGTTACCATCCCTATCCTCAATGGTGTAATTAATTGGATCAATATCAAGGTGCTCCTTATACTCAGTCCAGTGAAGATCCTGAGCGGCGCTGTGTTCGAGGGTTATGAAATGACCCAGAGTTGCTTCATAAAACGTTTTAGGATTCAGGGTGTGGGTCCAGTTGAGTTTGAGAAGTCGCGACTCACGGGTGATTGTGTTGTAGTAATCGAGAATATTGATATATCGGTAAGGGAAATAGGTATATGAAAATGCCCGGGGTAAAAAGTATCCCTGAGAAATGTTTAGTGATATATCATAAGAAGCAGATAGTTTTTTTTGAGAAGTGATTTCCCAGGTAAGTTTATGAAGCAGATGCCAGTTATTTTCTTCTCTGGGAGAAAGTTTTTCCATGATTTCGTTGGCAACGTCTTCAGACATTCCAAAAGGTGGAGACCAGTTTCGGTGGGGATACAGTTTCGAGGCAGTGGGAAGTTGAGTATTGCTGATTTTTCCATACCCGTTACTGAAAAAGGAGAATTTCCCGGGTAGGTTGATCCTTAAAATTTTGGGAAACAATTCCAGCATAAGAGAGGGACCTCCAAGGTTATATTCAATCCGGTCTGTAGAAAAATGGGAGAAATTATCATTTGACATTCCCCAGTTATCGCTGGTAAGCTTAAAACTCCCCTCAAATTTGTCTCTTCCTTCTTTGAGCTTGACATTTAACACTCCGGACATTGACTGACCGTGTTCTGCATTATACCCACCAGTGATAATTTCAAGGTCTTCGATCGCATCAGGATTGATAAAAAGATTACCTGAATATCCTGAGAGAGGATCTTTAATGGAAAGCCCATCGATGATGTAGAGAGTCTCATCAATTCGTCCTCCCCGGATATGGATTTCGTTATCCACTTTGGTTACGCCGATCTGTTCAGACAGAATATCTTCAATGCTGGACACGATTTTTTGTTGAATATCGTCTTTGGAAACTCGACTGATGGAAGCGGTTTCATCTACATCAAAAAGTGGTTTTTTCCCGATAACTACAACTTCTTCTCCAAAAGCAAAAACTGTCTGCTCCATGAGAAATTGAATTTTTACAGTCGTGTTAGGTTTTACCTGTTTACCTGTCTGGAGCATAACCTTATAGCCCATCATTGAAGCTTCAATGTCATAATTACCCGGGGAAACACCACTGATGAGGAAGTGACCTTCTAAATCTGTTGCAGCTCCGTAATAAGTTCCTTTTACGATAACGTTTGCTCCCGGGAGGGGCTCGTTTGTTTCCGAATTTGTAACAGTACCCTCAATAATTCCGCGATCCTGAGCAATAAGCAACAGGGGTAGAAAGAGAATA
>JACNLN010000117.1:22643-23826 GCA_014381485.1 Fidelibacterota bacterium | reverse complement strand
TATATTATTAGTTGAACCAAGTTGAAATGATTTTACTAATTCGCTTTGCTGCTTTACCGTCCCATAGCTCTGGACATCTATTGGTATCTATCTTTTCCGATAGTACACCTTTAACTTCCGTTGGAATATTATTATAACTTGTTCCAATGACTTTATTTGTTCCTTGAGTTATGGTGATGGGGCGTTCTGTGTTATCTCGGATAGTTAAACAAGGGATACTAAAAAATGTGGATTCTTCTTGAATACCTCCTGAATCCGTTAAAACAATGTCAGCTTTTTTCTGGAGACACATGAAATCGGTATATCCGATAGGTTCAGTAATAAAAAATCTAGGGTTGGATTCTAAAGCATCCAGAAGTCCATATTCTTTTAACATCTTTCGAGTCCGAGGGTGAATAGGGAAAATGCAATTTAAGAGCGCAGTGGTTTCTTCTAAAGCGCGGACTAGTTTTGCAAGATTTATTTCGTTATCCACATTGGATGGTCGATGAAAGGTCAGGAGAGCATATGGTTTGGTAACGCCTAATTTATCCTGGATGGAGGATCGTTCGAAGTGGGGTAGAAATTGCACAAGGGAGTCAATCATGGTATTTCCCACAAAATGAATTTTAGCTTCGGATATTCCTTCCTTGGTAAGATTATCAGCTGCATTGGGACAAGTGATAAACAGAAGATCTGAAATCTGGTCGGTGAGAATACGATTGATTTCTTCCGGCATCGTCCGATCAAAACTGCGAAGACCTGCTTCTACATGAGATGTGGGAATATGCAGTTTTACTGCAGCTAATGAACATGCGATAGTAGAATTGACATCACCGAAGACAATGACCAGATCTGGAGTATCGTCATATAAAACTTTTTCATAACGTTCCAGAATTTTTGCGGTCTGTTTACCATGTCTACCCGAGCCTACTTCCAGATCAATATCTGGAGATTTCATCCCAAGTTCATCAAAAAAGAGGGACGACATATTGTGATCGTAATGCTGTCCAGTATTGATCAGTTTAAGATCAAATTGATTCAATTCTTCAAGTGCCTGATAAACGGGGTTGGCTTTAATGTAATTGGGCCGTGCTCCCACAACGAGATGGATCTTTGGATTATTATCTGACATCTTTTTGCATATTTTCAGCTTCAATTAATCGGCTGAATTTATTCTATATTTACGCACTTCAAAAGCCCA
>JACNLN010000117.1:0-22225 GCA_014381485.1 Fidelibacterota bacterium | reverse complement strand
ATAGCACCAAGATTAATCCAGCCTGTTGGTTTATCTGCTATATCATCACCTCCTGCAGCTGTTGTGGCATTGCCTCTTCCATATGCTTTAATAAACAGAGGCATGTTTGGTACTTGATAATCAAATGAACCTCCAATTGTTGTCCCTAATCCAGCACCGAAGTAACCACCACCGACCTGGATGGATAAAATGCCAGGCAATTTAAAAGGAAGTAAATTATTTAAAGCAGTATTCACGGTACCAAGAAGTGCCATGCCAGAATAGTGTTCACCCCAGCTATAAGTTAGGATTTCTGCTCCTACACCGATAGTAAAGGGTCCCAAAGGAAATCCATAGGGAGTACCAACAATTATTCCAATGTTTGGTCCTGTTGTCTCGGTATTTTTTAAATATTCGCCTGTAATGATCGGATAGCCAATATTTAATCCTACTGTAAAACCTGCAAGAGGACTGACAGCGAACTCTTCTTCAACAATTTCCTCTTCCATTACTTCTTCTTCCATTATGGCTTCTTCTATTAATTCTGCAGCTTCCTCAACTTCCTCTTCAGTTTCGGCTTCTAATAAAGTTTCTATGTCTTCCTCTACTGCCTCTTCTGCTTCTATTTCCTGCTCTTCTTCTAACACAGTTTCTAATAAAGACTCTAAAGACTCTTCTGCCTCTTCTGTTTCCTCTTGGGCTAAAAGGGGAAAGAAAGCCAAGGAAATAACTAACATAAAAATGATCGGATTGTATTTTTCAAGGTGTTTCATATCTTTTTCTCCTCTTAATTTGTTTAGGGCTCTCTTTTATTATAGTACTCTTTACAATAAGTGTCAAGTTTTATTTATAAAAAAGATTTTTTTACCTTATGGAATGTAGCATTTGATGTTATTAAAGTGAAAGTTTTCATCGAACCAGTCTACCTGAAGGAGTAAATTTCTTATTATCTTCACTACATTACGATTCTCCACCCCACTACTCACCCAGAATGTCACCCAGCCGTCACTGAATGATTACTTAATTATAGAAAATTTAATTGATATTGTATTAAGTTATTTATAACATATTTGATGGATTCACGATAATTTTCTTAGTGAAAAGATGATTTTCATTTTTTTTTAATGGAATAAAACTCTATATTAATCGTCCGATCACTTAGTATTATTAGGAGAAATATCATGTCAATTGATTTTAACAGTCCCGATGTGAGAGTATCCTATTTATCAGAAAAATTGGATGGTCTCCTCGATGGGATTAACGAATCATATGGAACAGTCTTGCTAGATGAATTAATTTTGCGATTGGAACATACCATCAGTGAGTTTAATAATGAAGTTAAGGAGTTGATGGATTGTTTAAAGGCAAATACAGAAAAGAAAGAAGAGTTGTTGGATAAGATAAAATCAGGGGAATTTGGAACCCCTGATCAAGTTGAGGAGGAAACTGTTCCTCCAAGAGAATTGAGCGAATGGGAAAAAAGACTTGAGAAAATAGATAAAAAATAAAGGGAGTAAAGATGGAAACAAGAGATAAAATCCTAATTTTGATCGTTATTGCCTGTGTTGCCGCAGCTATTTATTATAAGGTTAGCATGGACAAAATGTTTGCTAGAATGGATGAAATGGAACATCTACAGTTAAAACATGTTGATGAGGTTAATAGCGAATTCCGGGAAGACTTAAGGGTTTTAAATCTTAAATTTATTGGAAGAGGCAAACATCTTAAAAAAGCTAAACAAGATATTGTAGCTAATACTCAGCTTATTAACGATGTGTCCGATTCATTATCTAGGGACATTGAGACTGTCCAGTTGAACTTGGAAGATCACGAGCGTTTTGCAGAGGCGAGGTTTAAGAAATTGGAAGAAAATGCGGAACAGTTTGAATCACAGTTTAAATCCTTTAAACGAAGGAGCCACCGTGACATTGCCGACTTGGATGAACGCCTCCGAACGGCTGAAGATGATATTGAGGATATAAACGCTCGAATGCCAAAGAAGGAATAATTCCAAGAAGATCTTTTGCTGAATATAAGGGGTTCTACTGAACCCCTTTTTGATTATTATTCAATTCTTTAGTCAGATTGAAAAATACACCTTTGTCAAAACATCATTGATTAGTACACAGTACATTTCACCACCTGTTTTTTCCACCTGCACATCCCACTTTCACTCTTTTCCATTTCTCAGCAGGAAGAGAGTTAGGTTCTTTAGCGAATGGATTCTATCTCAGATGTTTAAAGTGTTTATTTCTCAAAGAAATGATGAGAGTTGACATTTCCTCCCTGACCTGACTGAATGACCTACTCCGCAATTATAAACCAGTTGTATCCGCTTTTTTACTCTGATATTCCTTTAATAAGTCTTCGGCAATAGGATCATCAGGGTTTTTTCCCAACCAATTATTTACAACAGAAATAGCTTTATCCCAATCCTCAAGTTCTTCGTATACTTTTAACAACATACCAACAATCTCAGGTCGTCCAGGATTTTTATAGTACAAGTTCTCATAGATACTCAAACTTTTTTCAAAATCACCTAAACCAAGATAAATGCGACCTAAATGAAAATCCATATCGTAGCTTGTTTTAGGAATCACCTCCTCAGGTATCCGGATACTCAGGGAATCCAGAGTGGCTAAAGCCTCTTGTTGAAGTCTCTCCAGCTCATCATCCGATAGCAATGGCTCTTTTTTCCTTTTTTTCTGGATTCTCCTCAGATCATCATCCGCCAACTGAAGAAAAGCCGAACGATAATTCTGGAGCAATTTTATTATGTTGGGATTATAATACACTTCAGGGTTATTTAGATTTCTATATTGATATTTTTCCAATAGATTTGTCTTTAAATTGTCGTAATCAATCAGTTTTCCCGTTTTGTGAGATTTCAAACGAAATGCTAATCCTTCCATATCAAGATACTTATCCAGACGAATCTTATTACTGTGCGAAACAGTTACAGCAAAGTATATCGGATAACGCCATTTACTTTCTTTAATGATGTGAAAGATCATCAAATCCTGAACCCTTATTCCATTTTTCCCAAAGGTTGGTTTTAATTCCCAACTTATCTTACCCTCGTTATTGAGAGGGTCATCTTTGACGGGAATGGTAACAGGAGTCGTTTTCCACTGGCTAACTTGTAAAAACAATGCTTTTTTAGTTGCTGGATTCTTGCCTATGGGTTGAACACCTGAAATTTGAGAATCCGTGAGGTTAATAAATCGCTCGCCTTTCGGACGGGAATCTCGAAGTTGTCTGATGTACCAATCCGTATTCAGCAAACTCAGATTGGCTACCGTCACATCTTTTCGGACACCCTCTACTTCCTGGAGATACCAGAGTGGGAAAGTATCATTATCGCCATTAGTAAAGATGATGGAATTTGGTTCACAGGTCTGCAAAATATTGTATGAATAATCCCAAGCCACATAATTTCCTGAGCGATTGTGAGAATGATGATTTGAAAAAGCCATTACTCCTGGTACCAGAATCATTTGGACTACAATAGTTGCGTATAGAGCATGATTTACAAAATCCTTCTCTTTGCAGTACTTTACAACTCGATCCAGAATAGCCCCTGCTCCGAAAGCAATCCAGATGGCAAAAGCCAGGAAGCTCCCCGTAAAAACATAATCCCGCTCTCTTGGCTGAGGATTGTCCTGATTTAAATACAGTACAATGGCAACACCCGTTAACAAAATGAGGGCTAACACAGAAAAGGCATGAGCCCAATCCTTCTTAAAATGGTGAACCATACCGAAAATTCCCAGAAAAAACGCGAGAGGAAGACCAAATTGAAACCAGTAAACACCATCTTCATTTCGCTTCGGTTTTGCTCCAAAACTGCTCACAAATTTTTCATCCGCTGGACCTTTACCCACAAACTGCCACAGGAAATACCTGAGGTACATTTTGACAATCTGATAATTCCAGAGAAATTTTAACTGTTTATCAAACTCATAAAATCGGTACGTATTTTTTTGAGTATCGGAATAGTTACGCCCCCTTTTGGGAGAACCGACTACCTCGTGCATAGGTGGAAGTTTGTTAAATTTCCTTGGTAACAACGTAATTGAACCATACTGTACTCGCTCTGTGTAATTGATGAATGCTTTTACTGTTTCTGGATTATTCTCATCAATAGAAGGATTCTGATTTGATCGGATATAGATCATTGTGTACGTGGAATATCCCACAATGATCAATACCAGTGAGGCAAAAATTAACGACCAGAGATGATGCTTTTTTACAATTACTATGGCTGTTCCAATAAGAAGGACGAGCAGTAAAACAGCGATTCCTGAAAACCCAACTTTAAGGGCAAGTTTGGGTAAGCCCTTAATTACACCTTTGTAGATTACAAGAAAAATTACAAATGAGATACCTGCCACTGCGAAAAATGATGGCCAGGAAAATTCTCTCTTTTTGAAATAGACGATAAGAGCCATAAATGGAATAGCAAGGAGATTTAAAAGGTGTATGCCCGCTGCCAGTCCCAGCATGTAACTGATAAGTAAAACATACCTCTCATTTCCGGGTTTTTCCGATCGTTCTGCCCAGAGTAATATCAACCAGACAACAATCGCTGTGAAGAAGGTACTCACAGAATACACTTCTGCCTCCACTGCGTTAAACCATAGACTGTCTGAAAATGCGAAGGTAAGGGATCCCACAAGAGCAGAACCAAACACTGTTAACTTATCTCTTGTTGTCGAAATAGCTCCCCTGACGTGAACAAAAAATTGAACGATAATCAGGTAAAGAAACATCACAGTGAAGGAAGTAACGATGGGAGAAATGAGATTGACACGAAAAGCGATATCATCGCCAAAGGGAATCATTGAAAAGATTCGCCCAATAATCAGATACAGTGGGCTTCCAGGAGGATGAGGTACTCCAAGTGTATATGAGGTAGCAATAAACTCCCCACAATCCCAGAAAGAAACTGTCGGAGCCATTGTGTCAAAGTAGACAATAAAACTAATGATAAAGACAACAGCTGCTAAAATACGGTTTAATTTCTTTGGAGACATACTTACCTTCTATTCAGATTTGTTTTTGGAATCCTCACCTTCTTTCTCCTTTTTTTCGACCGCAGGTTCTTCCTCCTCCGGCTCGGGCTTATCCCGTTCTTCTACATAATTTATCTTCAAATCGCTAACCGTGCTGCTCAAAAGACGATCTTCCTCCTCAGAAAGATTCCCGGTCATCTTAACTTTGAGCATATCAAGCATATCAATTGTTACAGAAGCTGCTTCGATATCGCGCTCAAGTTTATCTGTCATAGGATTTTTTAATTTGCCAAGCTGTATCCACGCTTGGGTACTTAACGAAGTAACAAGTCCTAAAAATAATTGAGTATGTTTATCAGTATTATCATATGTCATATCTTGGTTACTCCTTATCCAATGTTTACAAATTCCAACAGATGCTGATATTCTTCTAAAAATCGCTTCCTTACTTCTGTATTTTCTTGTTTTCTTAACTGTGGGTCATTTTCAACCAGGGCAAAAGCTGATTTTCTTGCCTGGCGAATGATGGGTCCATCTTTCACAAGATCTGCAATTTTCCACTTAAAATATCCGTGTTGTTTTATGCCAAAGAACTCACCAGGGCCGCGTAATTTAAGGTCTTCATCAGAGATTTCAAATCCGTTATTCGTGCGGGAAATAATCTCCAGTCTTCGTTTAGAAGTGGAAGTAATTTTCCGCTGAACCAGAATGCAATACCCCTTTTCAGTACCTCGTCCAATTCGACCTCTCAGCTGATGTAACTGTGTCAGTCCGAACCTGTCCGCATTCTCAACCACCATTACGGTAGCATTCGGGACATCGATTCCCACCTCCACAACCGTCGTGGAAACCAATACCTGGATGTCATTTCGGTTGAAACGATCCATTATGCTATCTTTCTCTTCCATATTCATCCGGCCGTGAATCAACTCCACCGAGTAAGAAGGAAACACTTCATTAGTAAGGGTTTTGTACCCTTCTACTGCCGCCTTAAGATCGATCTTTTCCGATTCTTCAATCAAGGGATACACCACAATACACTGGCGTCCTTTGTTCAATTGATCTTTGATGAAAGCGTACACTTTTGGGAGTGTTTCTTCGATGATTACCCGTGTCACCACTGGCTGGCGGTTCTTTGGCATCTCATCGATGATGGAAAGATCCATGTCACCATGGTACGTGATAGCTAAACTTCTCGGGATGGGGGTTGCAGTCATAATGAGCACATCTGGATTGTATCCCTTCTCTACCAGCATCCCTCGCTGCATAACACCAAACCGCTGTTGTTCATCAATCACTACAAACCCGAGGTCTTTAAACTTGACGTTTTCCTGAATCAGGGCGTGTGTCCCTATCACTATCTGAATCTTGCTATTTGCAATCCCTTCGAGAATGTTTTTCCGTTCGTTTGACCTTTGTTTACCAACCAGAATTGCTGTTGTTATTTGAGCTTTATCACAGTATTGTTTAAACACCTGATAATGTTGACGTGCCAAGATTTCGGTGGGAGCCATCACCGCTACCTGAACACCATTTTCAACGGTAATAGCTGCAGATAAAATTGCCACAACCGTCTTCCCGGAACCCACATCACCCTGTAATAGTCGATTCATCACACGTGGAGCAGCAAGATCATTTCGAATTTCCCGAAGCACACGCTTCTGAGCATCAGTCAATTCAAAATCGAGGGAGTCATATATCAGTTTAACATATGGTCCAGTTTTATTCAAACTCCGCCCTTGAGCCTCAGTAATTCCCACTTTCCTTAAAGCCATAAGAAGCTGCAGGAAAAAATGTTCGTCGAATTTCAATCGTTTTGTAGCAGATGACAGACTCTCTATATCCTGTGAATAGTGAATGTACCTTAAAGCGTCACCCAGAGATATCAGTTTGTTTTCATCCAATATCGTTTTGGGTAAACAGTCATACTCCATCTGATCAAGAAAAGTAAGTGCGTTCTTGATAATTTTTCGGAATCCCCGACTGTCCAACCCGACGGACTTCAATTCACTGGTAGAGGGATATAGAGGAATGACAGCTCCAGTATGGAGGGGATCTTTTTCCTCATCTCCCAATTTGTCGTATTCTGGATGAACAATTTGATAGCCGTTGTAAAAGTCCACCTTTCCGTGAAAGGCTACCAGATCACCCACGCAAAATACCTTTTCTACATATTTAATACCGTTAAACCAAATGCAATTCAAAAATCCTGTGTCATCCGTGACGATTACCTGATAGTATTTTGATTTTCTTCGGGTTGTACGGAGTCCCTTTGCTTCAATTTTGCCCACGACTGTTGCCACAGCATCCTTTTGAAGATTCCGGATTGGCGTCACTGTGGTTCTGTCGAGGTGACGTCTTGGGAAATAATAAAGAAGATCCAAAACACTTTTGGCTCCTTCATTTTCAAGGACTTCACTTCTCTTTGGACCCACCCCTTTAACATATTGAACTGGAGTGTCTAATTTATTTCTGCGACTATATTCCATCAGGACTCTACTTTAACTATTAACTGATTCATTGTTTATCTACCTAATAGACGGACATATAGTTGGTAATGTAAAACGTAATACATAATTCGTAAATACATGAAGCATAATGCATAGTTGTTTCTGGATATCACTAACACTACGATATCGATTAATCACTTTTTTCAGATTTTACTTTTTCCCTATTGCAAATACTCTGTCTCAGCCTTCACTTTTAAGCATCATTAATTCAGTTGTTTTGTAGAACACGGCATCTATCTGTTAATATCGAAGCTCTCTCAATGAGAATCCCCGGTACCACTCCGGGGATATTAACCTTAATTTGTGTCTCAAATCGTAAAAAGGGAATTGAGGTGACGCTTATTTCCACTCTTTCCTGTAAGTATAACTAACAACCTCTACTGACTCCGGAGCGATCTTCAGATCAAACTGGATTGTCTGTGCATCTTTTTTTATGTAATCATGAGTTGGTTTTTTAATTACCCAATCACCATAGATATGCTCAACAAGCTGTACAGAAATTTCATCCTTTCGTTTATTTTTCAATTCAAGTTTAATGGTGGCTTCTTCGCTTTTCCTTTTTCTGTCGTAATTCACCACTGTCCGTTTACCAATAACATCAAAAGCTTTCCCTGCAATTATCTTTGCTTCCTCACCTTTCGGTACTTGCTTCAGATAATCCTCACCGGTAAACTCAACAGCTCCATCGGATCGGGTATAGTACATCTGGATGGTACCACCTGGCAAAGGAAGTCCAAGATTGTTTCCGTCATTATTTACAAAGGATATTTGAACCGTAAGAGGTTCATCACGGGTAGATCGTTCCTTATTTTCAAATTTATAAAGTCGGGAAATTTTAATCTCCTTATCAGAATAGAGTGAGGCTGTAATAGATTCCCGACTTGGAAATCGTAGCGGTTCTGATAATGTATAAATCTTATAATCGGCAACTTCTTCCTGAATGAAGGATGGAGTAGGTTCTACGTCTTCTGCCATTAATTTCGCTTGCGGAGCGACCATCCTTACAGGTCGAGGGGGTTGACGCCGATGAACACGTTTCAATTGACCTTCTACTAATTGTAAACGAACATTTTCAAAGTCGAGATTCGTATTGTTATCCACGACGGCTTCCGTTATCAACGTTCCTGAATTTTCGTCCGGTGAAATGATCAGTCGATACCCGGTTCTCCAGTCGAATCCCCTTGAAAGGTATATCAAGTCTCCACTTACTCTACCTGCACGCTCAGATTTGATCTCCCACGTAAGTTGGGGTGTCAGATTTTCTTTAGGACTTACCCCTGGAATTTTCAATTCAACTACCTGGTCATAATTGAAAAGCTTTACCTCCCTTTTCCTCGAAATGGTGATAATATTCCCATCAATATCCAGTAACCTCCCATCATAAGATTTTCCGCTGGTCAGGGTAACCTCAATTTCTTCTCCTAAATGAGCCTTTAAAAATTCACGCGTGTTAAACAGATCATAATTGTATCGTTGATAAAGAACATCAGCCTTTGCTCCCAGCGAGAGAAATGGAGAATCTGACTCCAGTTTTTCTGGTAAAGATGTAAATAGAACAGTTGTTCTTCCCTTCACAAGATTAAATGAAATTGGTTGTTTTACCAGACCATATCCATCCCGGTATAGCGTGATTGTTGCGTTTTTTGATTGTGCTAGTACTAATGTTGTTAAACAGACAATAAAAATAATTTTCTTCATAATAGCATCTCGTAATTTAATTTTAGTTTTGTAAGAGTCTGTGTAATATCATCGAGTTTCCGGTGCTCTTTTTCCACCACCTCATCAGGTGCCTTTGTGATAAAATTTTTATTTTTAAGCTTTTTTCTCACTCTCTCTAACTTTTCTTCCAATCGTTCAACTTCACCCCAAAGACGCTGTTTCTCCTTTTCTATATCAATCAAACCCTCCAGTGGAATGAATAGTTCCATTTTTTCCACAATCACTGTAGCAGAATGGCTTGGTTGTTGTATGTCAGATCCACCATTAATACCTTCCACTTTCGATAGTAAACAAATTGTTCTTGCGTGAGAATTGATAAAATCCATATCTCTACTATCAGCCCGAACAATGAGATTACACTTCTTGCCTGGAGGGACGTTCATAGTACTTCGAACGGTTCGAATTCCTGTCACGACTTTTTGTAATAGATTCATTTCATTTTCGGTAATATCACTAATGAAAGATTCCTCCATTGCTGGCCATGGAGCAGTAATAATATCAGCACTCTCATCTTCAGCCAGCCGTGGACAAGCATCGTGAATTCTATGCCATAATTCTTCCGTGATAAATGGAGCATAAGGATGAAGGAGCTTTAATATAGTCTTTACCACGTGAACTGCGATCGTAAATACCTGAACCTTTGCTTCTTCCTCATCACCATATAATCTCGATTTGATGATTTCCACATACCAGTCACAGAAATCAGACCAGGTAAAATCGTAGATCTGTTTAGCAATTTCATTAAATCGGAAAGATGTATAATAAGATTCAATTTTATTAATGGTTTGATTCATTCGACTAAGAATCCACCGATCAGACAATTCAAACTGTTCTACATCAATATCATTTAAGAACTTTGGCGCCACATCATCGGTATTCATCAATAAAAATCGTGTGGCATTCCATAGCTTGTTCATAAAATTGCGACCCACCTCCAACCGTTCATTTGAAAAAAGAACATCAAGGCCCTGAGGTGCCATTAACATAATACCAAATCGAACTGCATCCGTACCGTATTGTTCGAATAGATCAAAGGGATCAGGGGAATTTCCCAGGGATTTACTAAACTTTCGTCCCTGATTGTCTCGGAGGATGCTTGTGAAATAAACCTCACGAAAAGGAATCTCACCTAAAAACTCGTAGCTCGCCATAATCATCCGAGCCACCCAGAAAAAAATAATGTCCGGACCTGTGACCAGCACATCTGTTGGGTAGAAGTATCCCAGTTCCTTTGACTTTTCAGGCCAACCCTGAATGGCAAAGGGCCACAACCAGGAACTTGCCCAGGTATCCAGAACATCAGGTTCTTGCGTCCAATTCTTTTCGTCATCGGGTGGATCAACCGATACATGCAATTCACCAGTTTTGTTATGGGTCCAGACTGGTATACGATGTCCCCACCAGAGCTGTCGACTGATACACCAATCTTTGATATTCTTCATCCAATGGTAATAAGTCTTTACCCAATAATCTGGATAAAAATTTATTTTTCCAGACCTGACAGCTTCCATTGCTGGTTTAGCCAAATCTGACATCTTCAGAAACCACTGATTAGACATAAAATACTCGATGGGTACATTTCCACGGTCAGAATAACCAACTTTATTGGTATAATCTTCCACTTTCTCGAGCAATCCGATAGCTTCTAAATCCGCAACAACCAGCCTGCGAGCTTCCTCACGTGAAAGGGTGCGATAACGAACAGGTACATTCTCGTTAAGGGAGGCATCTGCGTTCATAATATTGATGAATTCAAGATTGTGTCTTTCTCCCACTTCGAAATCATTGGGGTCGTGTGCCGGTGTAACTTTAACACATCCGGTTCCAAATTCCGGATCGACGTAGTTATCAGGAATGATGGGAATATCCCGACCGGCTAATGGCAGTTTAACCATTTTGCCGATTAGAGATTTGAATCTATCATCATCAGGGTTGACAGCCACAGCTGTATCACCAAGCATCGTCTCTGGTCGTGTGGTTGCAACAACAACATATGTCTCAGAATCAACAATGGGATAACGAAAATACCATAGTTTCCCCTGAATTTCCCGATGAATAACCTCCTCATCAGAGATCGCAGA
The DNA here is from genome assembly GCA_014381485.1 of Fidelibacterota bacterium. Lineage (GTDB taxonomy): Bacteria > Fidelibacterota > Marinisomatia > Marinisomatales > CAZVFT01 > JACNLN01. The sequence continues at coordinate 10,921 of JACNLN010000117.1, read as the reverse complement.
TTTAGAAATGGGACACCAATTCACAAGGCGATAGCCACGATAGATCAACCCCTTATGATAAAGCCGAACAAACACTTCCTGAACAGCAAGGGTATAGTCATCATCCATCGTGAACCGTTCACGGTTCCAATCACATGAACCCCCCAGTTTTTTCAACTGCTGGATGATAATACCGCCATACTTCATCTTCCATTCCCAGGAGTATTTCAGAAACTCCTCACGACCTACCTCTTCTTTAGAAAATCCCTTTTCAGTCAACATTTTTACCACTTTATTTTCCGTAGCAATAGAAGCATGATCCGTCCCGGGAAACCAGCAAGCTTCTTTCCCTTCCATTCGAGCTTTACGGATAAGAATATCCTGCATCGTATTATTTAATACATGACCCATTGTAAGCATACCTGTGATGTTTGGAGGGGGAATAACAATCGTAAAGGGAACCTTTTCAGGATTAATCTTGGCGTGAAAATAACCGTTATCTAACCAGTGCTGATACCACTTATCTTCTACACTTTTCTGATTATATACTTTTGGAATTGAAAAGGTATTGCTTTTTATATCTGACATTAATTCCCTGTTTCAAACAACCTGCTATTTCATTTTTCCAGAATAAGGCTCAATGCGGTCGTCAGTTTTAATACATCCTGGTTAGTTTTGATTAAACGTTCTACAACGATACAAGCAATATTATTCATTATACGGTATCCTAATTCATAATTGGACTCCAGAATTGAAAAAAAATCGTCTCGCATAATAATACCCATTTCACAATCGGACAGGGCAATTACGGTAGCAGTCCGTTTATCATTGTCTCCAAAAAGAGAAAGTTCACCAAAGGAAGGTCTAGAATTGCTCGAGAGCTCGGTAATGGATTTTTCACGGGTATCGTAATCTTCTTTGCTTAACTTTAACGTCAGAGCCTGATTAATTTTTATCTTTCCATTCAGTAGAAGGTATATGGAATCACCCACATCTCCTTCATTGAATATAATCTTATCAGCAGAAAATTCTCTAACTTGAATAACTTTTTTAAATTTATTCAATTGTTCCTCAGTCAAACCATCGAATAACTTATATTTTCCAATTTCTTCAATATTTTTCATAATGAGCCTTTATAAATTTTCTATTATTGGATGATGATTGCTTTATGATTCTCCTTGATGATGAATTCCTTTTCCGGATTAATCACTACATCAATCTTACTCTCCTCACCTAATGAATGTCCTGCTTCCTTCAGTTTTCGTTCAATAAATTCATCCAGTGCGGATGTATCAGAGGTCAAAATATCACCTATTCCTATTTGCTCAGCTTCAGAAAATATCCCCACGAGCACCCATCCATGGTTGTGTCGATAGTGATCAAATAATTCTTGGTATGGCTTTCCCACAAACTCCTGTGGGATATCTACACGATTGAATCTTGACTTTGAACGACTATTTAAAAGACCTTCAATGGTTTGTGGAACCCCAGGATCCATCACGTGAGATGCCACCAGATAAGCTGTGAAATCATCAATAATGATTACTTCGTCAGCATTAGCTCGCTTTATGTGTGTTAAATTTTCACGTTCAGTGATACATGCAATTACCCGAACATTAGGGGCAAGAGTTTTGATGGTTAGTGTTCCAAAGATAGTCTTTTCATCTGGAGATGCTCTATCTTCCAGAGACTCATTAGAAAGAATAACAGCAGTGGATGCCTTTTTTATATTCGCTCTTTCAAGAATACTCTCCCGGGTGAAATCCCCCCTAACGATCTTCAATTTTAAATGACGATATTTACTCTTCAACCAGGCGATGGAATCCTCATTGAGATCATTGACGAGAACCATATCCAATCTCTTGTCCTCATTGAGAATTTGTAGCGAATCAATGATTCGCTCAGCATTTTTATTCCAACCACAGATGATGATGTGATCGGTTGTATCTACTTTTTCCAAACCTTTATCCTCCCGAATACGTTTTGCTACAAAAATGGATGAAATTGTTGCTGTTAAAAGGGCTGTAAATGAAATTCCAAAGAACATCACAACAATTGCAAATAAACGACCAGCATTTGTAACCGGATAAAAATCACCATAGCCAACCGTCGTCATCGTTACAATAGCCCACCAGAAAGGATTAATACCTCTGGTAATTTCTTGAACCCCTTCAAGATGACTGATAACCGTTCCTCCTATAAACATGACGAAAAAAATTCCAGTAAAAATCTGGACGAAGGAACTTCGTAATATTCTCTTAATTAAATATTTCACTACTTTAATATACAAAAATTCTTTCTAAAAGGTATAGTGATAGTATCTCAAATTGTTAATGATGTTTCCACTGTGTTTTCTGAATGGTAAATAGAAACATATCAACCAAAATAGAAATCGTTAAACTATAAAACTCTCATTTCCGTATCAAAGCCACCGTCTCAATATAAGGTGTATGAGGAAACATATCCACGATAGCTAGTTGGTCTAATTTATAATTTCCCTTACTCATCACCAAAACGTCCCTCGCCTGTGTTGAGGGATTACACGAAATATAAACAATTTTTTGGGGTGACATTTGGATCACATCTTTTACCAATTTGGGATGCATTCCAGCCCGGGGAGGATCAATCAGGATAACATCGGGTTTTTCAATCTTTTTCAGAATAGGGGTTACTCGAAAGAATTTATCCAGATTTGCGTGATAAAATTGACAATTGTATGCACCATTGTTCACAGCATTCCGTACTGCATCTTCCACCGCTGACTGTATTAACTCAAATCCATACACTTGTTTCGCCAAACCCGCCATAAATATCGAAAGGGAGCCTGTTCCACTATATAGATCATATACCACATCATCCCCAGAAAAATTTGCTAATTCCCTGGCTATTTTGTAAACATTTTCCGCCTGAATGGTGTTCGTCTGAAAGAAAGAATTAGCTGAAATCTCGAAAATGTGTTCACCAATTTTATCTCTGATATAGGGTGTTCCAAAGAGAACAACCTCCCGTTCTCCAAAAGCAACCCCGGCTTTTCTCTTAGTAATATTGTTAACAATACTTGTAACCTGAGGGAACTCCGTCACAAGCATCTCTACAATTGGAAGTAGCAATTCTGGTTCCTCCCGGGAGGTAACAATATTCACCATCACATCACCCGTTCGCCCTCCGACACGGATGACAAGATTCCGAAGAAAGCCTTTATGTTTTATAATGTCATATGGTTTCAGACATAATTCATTTGCCATCTCTTTTACCCTTTGAAGAATAGAATTTGCTATCGGTTTCTGAATCCAGCAGGTATTGATATCCAGTACTTTATCAAAACGATTTGGAATATGCAGACCAAGAGCAAAACTGGCATCAACACCTTTTTCTTCATCAGGTAAAGTCCAGCGCCGATTAGAAAATGTAAACTCCATTTTATTCCGATAGTGATAGATATCCTCAGCGGGAACAACCTCCTTTAGAGGGACGTTTTGGATTCCTCCAATTCGCCTGAAAAGATCAATAACTTGCTGTCGTTTTTGTTCCAGTTGTTCTTGATAGTCAAGATGCTGGAGTGAACACCCTCCGCAGGTTGGAAAATGTTCACAGCTTGGGGAGATAAAATGTGGTGATTCCTGAGCAGTTTTTACCTTAACAGCTTCTGCGTAACCAGAGCGTTTCTTTACCACCCGCGCAACTACTTTCTCAGATGGCAGTGCTCCCTTAACAAACAGGACAAAATTGTTGGTTTTTCCAACCCCTTTTCCGCCATACGCTAGAGAGTCAATGGTGATGCTTATTTCATCTCCCTTTTTAATCAATTTCTCGTACCTCATTTTGCATGAAAATCAATCCCCTAAGGAAATAATGAATAATCAACTATTATTATTTTTGGGTCATCAAAATAATGCGTACCTGGATTCCTTTTTTATACCTAGTCGTCGTTTTTCCCAGTTTTCCATTGCCCTGCCCTTTAGGGCTGGGTTGTTTTAATGAATAGTAAGTCCGAACGCCGTTCACGGCGTTGATCCAATTACATGTTGGGTTAACATGTGAAGGGCGTGAACGCCCTTTTGTAGGCAAACTTGTCTAATAATCCCAGCCCTGCCTGTCCGCCGCCTGCCTGTCGTAACGACAGTGCAGACAGGTAGGGACGTAGGTGGGAAGGACTGGGTTATGGAAATTTTCTTATTCATCAGGATATTTTCTTCCAACGTTCAACATTTAGGTACGGGATATTGTGATGAACCTTATTTTTATAACAGATAGAAGATAATAATTATTTCAGAAAAACAGGATGTATTTCTCAAATGGATCGAGGGAAAATTTTACCTTGATGAGAAATTTGGGAAAGAAATTTTACCAGTTACAATTCTGGAACTTCTACATCATCTACAATTCCGATGATGATGGAACGAAGGGGAGCCATATCGTCTTTTACGATTTGCCGGGCTGAATTTCCCTCATCAATAACCAGAACCGTTTCACCCGCTCCTGCGTCAACGGAATCAATGGCAATGATATAATCGCCGGAAGGTTTCCCATCCAATCCCAACCGGTCAACTAAAAGTATTCTTCGGTTATCGTAAAACTGGTGGTTTATGGTAGAATGAATCGCACCACACACACGTCCGAGAATCATGTTTCCTCCAGATCGAAGTAGTGAACATCATCAACAATTCCAATAATGGCGTCATTCACCGGTACAAACCATGGATCAAGGGCTAACGCTGCTTCCCGAATGCTTTCATAATAAATTAATTCTCCGGGCGCCGCCATACGCGTGGAGTCAGCTGCCACGATTGGAGAATCTACAGGATTTTTTCTCTTGTCTAGAGGCTGTACAATTAACATAGGAACTCCTTCTAACCCATCACACACCACACAGGGCGTCACGGTTCCAATGACACGACCCAATCGCATCTTAGATTTCACTCCCCTCTATGTGACCCATATCCACCACAGCAAAACGGGTTGATCGATTGATCTGATCCGCCATATCTGAATGTATCCTTGGAATGATGATATCTTTATGCCAGAATTCGGGATTTGTTACTTTTTGTTTGGAGATTTCAACCGCAACTTCCACTTCCTCAACGTTACCCGTGAAAATCGCAATGGCTTTCCCGCCAATATCGTCTGCTAATCGAATTTCCACAATATCTACTTTTGCCCCTTTTATTCCAGCATCTGCGGACTTGATAGTAGCTGCTACCGTTTTTGTCTCGATGACGCCAACAGCATCTCCTGAACACAGTATTCGCACCTTCAGGATGGCATTGTGCACCTGTTCGTGAACATCTGGAAGTATCACTTTGTCCACAACAAACTCACCTCCAATTCGTAACCCTTCAGCATACGATTCTTCCACAGACGCCACACTGCCACCGATTAAGACGATGTGTTTCCCATTGTGGACTGTTCCAGATTTTATCACCGTAATAGGTGCTCGTTTTACCATGGCATCTCCAGCATGGATACCTACGGCAATACTTGAATACTCTATTAACGCAATAGCGGGATATCTATTCATTATACTATCCTAAAATGATCTACTAATACACAACGACGTTCTCTTGAAAAGCTCTTGGGATTTGTAATTCCCTCTCCTGTAGGACTGGCAATGGAGAAGGAACAATATCCTTCACCACCATATCCAAGTCCTGCCAGCGCCGAACCATTTTTCACAAAAATACTGCAATCCATCAGACGAGCCATTCGACTCAGGTTATCAATATTTTTCGAATGCATCACTGCTGTATGGCGATACCCGAGTTCCACCTCTTTTGCAAGATCAATAGCAGAATTAGCATCAGGCATTCGAACCAGAGGTATAATGGGCATCATCTGTTCAGTCCAGACAAGTTGGTGATCCTGATCTACCTCCACTACCGCAAGGCGAATGTGATTTTCAACTTCCACCCCAATCTTCGAAAGAATGACCTGAATATCCTTCCCAATTAATGTCTTTTCTACCACAGCATGTGTTCTTGGTCCTCGATCTTCGGCAAAGATCACCTTTTCCAGACGCTGCATCTGTTCCTGATTCAGGATAATTGCATTATTTTGAGCCAGTGCGGAAATCAATTGATCTGTAATAGAATCCACTACAAGAACCTCTTTCTCATCCACACATATGATATTATTATCCATAGAAGCTCCCTCAACAATGCAGCGGGCGGCATTATCAATATTGGCACTTTCATCAACAACAACTGGTGGATTTCCGGGACCAGCACAGATTGAACGTTTACCGCTTTTCATAGCTACATCCACCACGCTAGCACCGCCAGTTACTACCAGCAAGCTCACTTCAGGATGGCGCATCAACTCTTGAGCACTCTCTATGGTCGGTTCTTTCAATGTGTTTACCAGGTTTTCCGGTCCCCCTACTTCCACAATCGCATGATTGATCAGTTCAACAGTATATACCGACACCTGTTTTGCAGAAGGATGGACGTTAAACACGACAGAATTCCCAGCAGCTATCATACCGATTGTGTTGCAAATAATTGTGGAAGTGGGATTAGTTACCGGGGTAATTGCTCCAATGACACCATACGGAGCTAACTCCAACAATGTTAATCCTCGATCTCCTGTATTTGCTCTTGGAACGAGAATTTCGGTCCCGGGTGTTTTTTCTAACGCCAACCTGTTCTTTTCCACTTTATCTTCCACTCTTCCAAGACCGGTTTCCTCATAAGCTCTCTTTGAAATATCCTCTACATGCTGCATCATTCTTGTCCGGATGTTGAGAATGATCTCATCGCGTTTTGCTAAGGTCATAGACATCAGCTTTTTTTGAGCTTTCTGTGCCGAGTGAACTGCATCATCAATCGTGTAAAACAGACCTGAATCCATTCCAACATCTGTCTGAATTACCTCACTTTTTCCCTCTGGGGAAACTGGATGATAACCTGTCTTCTTCAGGATGTTAGCAATACGAAAGGCGATATCATCTACCTGTTTTTGTGTTAACTGTAACACAACTTATCTCCTGATGAAATTGATTTTCATTTAATTTGCATCCGACTGGTTTTATCCTTCCCACAAGTGTGGAGGGATACCAATGGTTAATCCGTTCCTCTTTGCTTGATGTTTGATGGTTAATATGTGGAATAAACTGGATTTACAGTATTCGTGAACTTCTAATCGTGAACCCCTTTTTTGTATTTGAGTTCACCGTTCACCTCCCAGTTATCGACAATAGCCATCACCACCGCGTCGCAGGGACGTTTGTCAGTCCTTACTGTCTGTCGAGCTGAACTCCCTGTCGCAAAAAGGACCATTTCACTAATTCCAGCACCCACGACATCGGCAGCCACTACAAATCCATTGGTATCCTTCCCTTCCAGATCTACCTGTTGAAGGATGAGGAATTTCAATCCCTCTACGCTTTCTTCTTTGCGAGTAGATACTACTGTACCTACTACTTTCGCCAGCTTCATTTTACCTCCGGATTACTTCTTTCTTTTTTCCATAGCTGCTTTGCCTTCCTCTTCCCGACCTATAGGCATAACGACATCAACATTAGGATGAGGACGAGCAATTACATGAACAGCAACGATTTCACCAACCCGAGAAGCGCCAGCTCTTCCAGCATCGCAAGCTGCTTTCACAGCGGCAACGTCACCACGGATAATAGCTGTCACATAGCCACCACCGGTTTTTTCATAAGATACCAGTTCAACTTTTGCCGCTTTTACCATCGCATCAGCTGCCTCTACAACGCCGGGAAATGTGCGGGTTTCTATCATTCCAAGTGCTTCTGCCATTGTTATTTCCTCCTTTTGATAGTTGAATGAAATTTTTAAAATTTCATTTATATATTTTTATTTTCCCAATAGATGAATTATTTATTTTTCTCGACACCTGTAACGCTCTCAATAGTTTCGCTGGCAACACGCCAAGCAACATCTATATCTCTCTCTTCTCCTCCAAGATAAACCCTTCCAAAACTGCCGAAAGACCTCACCTCCAAAATGTTAATTTCAGCTGCTTTTTCTGCTTCATTTGCTGCCAGCGCTGCATATGCTGCAGGCTGAACCTCCATAACATATAGAGTTTCACCCGATAGAAGCATATTCCCATGCCTCATTCGATTGATCAGCTGTGTCTGATGATCATCAATTCGACGAATTACCTGACTTGAGTAGATTTTAGGTTTCCAACGATCCTCTTCTTTCAGATCAAGAGCATCAAGAATTGCCTTCCCCGCTTGCCTGACATCCGCCTGAGACAGAGAATGGATTTCCAATAATCCATACAACCGCTCTACAATCTGCATTCCTGGTGTGACTTCTGTTGATTTCAATGCAATATCGGTAATTCGATTGATTTCAATTCCGGGTGAAATCTCTACATAGAGGGATGCCATACCCGCAATGGGCAGAAATCCCTGAGCCACCGTACCAAGAAAAGCAGCGTATTGAGGCTGTATCTTGTCTAAAAAAACATAAGATCTAAGATCAACCACGATTTATCCTCCTCAATTATGATGACAAAATCAGTTAGATATAGTCATCTGTTTTGCTTCCTGTAAAATTTTTATCCCTGCACTTGCTCCAATCCGTGTCGCCCCCGCCTGGATCATCTCTTTTGCATCCGCGTAGGATTTTATTCCACCAGCTGCCTTTATCCCGATTCCATGCTGTCCTACCATTCTGTTCATCAAATCAATATCTTCAACAGTAGCGCCATTTGGACCGAATCCTGTGGATGTTTTCACATAATTCGCTCGCGCATTTTTCGCAAGCTCACACGCTCTTACTTTTTCATCTTCGGTTAAGTAAGCAGCTTCAATAATTACCTTAGATACAGCACCACCATCTTCGCAAGCTTCACATACCTGGCGAATATCCCGATAAACCAATTCATCCTGTTTGCTCTTCAAAGCTCCAATGTTGATTACCATATCAATCTCCCTGGCTCCATCCCGAATTGCCTGCCGCGTCTCCATAGCTTTGATTCCCGGTAAATGTGCCCCAGAGGGAAATCCAACAACAGTACAAACTTTGACAGAAGATCCCTCCAGTTCTTTTGCGGCTAACTTAACATAACTTGGACTTAGACAAACAGAAGCAAAATGGTATTCACGAGCTTCCGCACATAATTTTTTGATATCTTCCTCTGTAGCGTCGGGTTTGAGTAAGGTATGATCAATACACCTTGCAATATCATCAGGAACACACTCACATCCTGTACCATCGTGATATCCAATTCTATCTACACCAAAATCGAGAAATTTCCGTATGATATCCGGTTTCTTTTCAACACAGACACCGCACACACAGACCATATCAGAATCACGATGAGTTTTTTCCCCCGAGGATGCAGGAACTTCACCCACATTCAACAATTCTCCCACCTTCTGTGCGATCTGGGTTAATTCTTCACTTGAAATATTAATCAATTCTTTCTCCTTATCTTTTTGATCGAAATCACTCCTCATACTTGTATTTATTTTTCCTTCACTTTCTATTGCATCAATCATCTTTACTCTTCGTAAGTGTCTATCAAAGGTGCAGTGATGGCTCAGAAATGTATCAACAATCTGTATTGCCAGTCCCAATCCAATCAAAGCTGCTCCAAGAGTAAGGACGTTCGCATCATTGTGCTTCCGGGCGTTTTGTGCAGTTGATATATCGTAACAAAGAGCTGCTCGTACTCCCTTCACTTTATTCGCTACTATTGCTGAACCGATTCCTGCGCCATCAACCATTAATCCGAATTGAGCTTCTCCACTGGATACTTTATTCGCTACAGCAAAGGCATATTCAGGATAATCAACTGAATCAGTTCCTGAAGTCCCACAATCCATAACCTCATATCCTTCATCCTGAAGATATTTTTTCAGATCTTCCTTTAGAAGAAAACCAGCATGGTCAGCTCCGACTGCGATTATTGTTTTGGATCTCGTATTCATTTTATATTAATCTCGTAAAAGTTCATGAGCCACCCATTCGTCTGTAATGAGAACATTAAACCATTTCCCATTAAGACCTGCCCGGATAGCAGATAATTTCTCCTTTCCACCCGCAACTGCAATGGAATAGGACTTCTTTTTTAACTCTTCGAGTTCAATCCCGATAGTCCGGTCATTTAACTCACTAGAACAGATGGTTCCATCGTACTTCAGAATTCTCGAACATATATCCCCCACAGCTCCTTCCTTCAACAACTCATCCACTTCCTGATCTTCAAAGTAATCTGCACGTACCAGAACAGAATTGTAACTGAATGAACCGATAGTAAACATGGCCACTTCAGCTTTCTTTGACAGTTTCAGAGTCCGGGAAATATTTTTATCAGAGATAATAGCTCTCTTTAACTCAGGATTGTCTACTATAGCAGGCAGGGGAAGTAGATATGGAATTGCCTCGTAGTTATCACTGATCTTTTGAGCAATTTCAGAAGCATAAGTGTCATATTCTGCTCGAGAGATTCCCCCATTCAACTGAACGACAATCATATCTTTTACCCGTCGTCTTCTCACCTGACGAGCCACCTCCTGCATAGTTGTTCCCCAGGAAATTGCAAAAGTAGTTCCTTCATTAATAATCTGATCCAGTAAAATAACAGCTGCTTTTCCTAACCTCCTTTTGATTACCTGTGGATCTTCACTTCCATTAGGAACAATAATAACCTTCTTTAAACCAAATTTATTCTTTATTTCTTCTTCAATCCTGAGATCATACTCAAATGGATCTGAGATCTCGATTTTTACAATCCCCCTTTCCCGGGCTTTTCGCAGCAACCTAGAGACACCAGGTCGGGAAATTCCCAGTCTCTTGGCAATTTGATTCTGAGTCAACCCGTGCTCATAATAGTAGCGAGCTGCTTCAACCAAGATGGATATTTCTCTCCTTTCTAATGGCATAGTGTGAACAATTGTTCAATTAGTATTAACATTTGTTCCAATATTAGGTAAAAAAATTAAACTTGTCAAGGAAAAAAT
>JACNLN010000206.1 GCA_014381485.1 Fidelibacterota bacterium | reverse complement strand
AAGGAGAGGGTGATCTTTTCTCTTCTCAACAGTTTCTTCGCAACAAAAATGATGCGAGTTTTGATAAGATTGAATCTGACTCACATTGGATAACTCCTAGAATAAAAATGGAATCCAAGTACTCATTATTGTGATGAGCCAAAAAAATAAACAACTAATTACCACATTTAATAAACGTTTATACCTGAAGGAATAAGGCTGTTGGTGTAATTCAGGAAGTGAAGGAGGAACCAAAATGGTTGGAATCATCGGCTACGGAGCCTATGTTCCATGTCACCGTATCAAAGTTGAAGAAATAGCCAAGGTCTGGGGTGCTGATGCTCCCAGCTACAAGCGGGGGCTTATGCTCGAGGAAAAATCCGTACCTGCCCCTGATCAGGATACTATTACAATGTCTGTTGAAGCTTCAAGGGATGCGTTGATGAGGGCTAATATAAATTCAGAGGAAATTGGAGCGATTTACATTGGATCAGAGTCTCATCCATATGCTGTAAAACCATCAGGGACTGTTGTTGCTGATGCCATTGGTGCGACACCTGATATTCACTGTGCCGACTATGAATTTGCCTGCAAAGCTGGTTCTGAAGCAATGTTTGTCTGTCTTGGACTGGTAAAATCAGGATACATCAAGTACGGTCTGGCAATTGGTGCTGATACATCCCAGGGTGCACCGGGTGATGCTTTAGAATATTCCACCGCTGCTGGTGCTGCTGCCTTCATTATAGGGAGTGAGAACATTATTGCCGAATGTATCGATACATCATCCTATATGACAGACACTCCTGATTTCTGGCGCAGAGAATATCAGCACTATCCACGACATGCGGGGAGATTTACCGGACAGCCGGCTTACTTCAATCACATCATTGGGGCAGCAAAAATGCTTTTGGAGAAGGTTTCTATGAAGCCTGACGACTTCAAATACGCTGTCTTTCACCAGCCAAATGGTAAATTCCCCATGCGTGTGGGCAAAATGCTGGGCTTCAAGAGGGAGCAGATCGAGCAAGGATGGCTTGTTCCAAGGCTTGGAAACACTTACTCCGGGTCATCACCGATGGGACTTACTGCTATACTCGATGTGGCTAAACCCGGTGAGAAGATCTTTATGGTCTCGTACGGGTCAGGTTCAGGGAGTGACGGTTTCGTATTCAGAGTTACAGAGAAAATTAAAGAAGTTCAGAATTTATGTTCACATACCAGGAATCAGTTAGATGGCTACCGAAGATATATAGACTACGGTACGTATGCCAAGTTCCGTCACAAGATATTGAAAGCTGAATAAGGAGTTGTTATGAGAGATGTAGCAATAATAGGAATCGGTATTATGAAATGGGGGGAGTTGTGGGAAAAGTCCCTGAGGGATATTTTTGTAGAAGCTTCCCTCAATGCCATTGACGATGCTGGTGTAGACCATATCGATTCAATGTACATCGGATGTATGTCATCGGGACTATTTGTTGGACAGGAGCATCTGGGTTCACTTCTGGCAGATTATCTTGGAGTGCGGCCTATTCCTGCGACGAGGGTTGAGTCTGCTTGTGCTTCAGGGGGACTTGCTTTAAGGCAAGCATTCATCGAGGTGGCATCAGGAATGAACGATATCGTTCTGGCTGGCGGGGTTGAGAAAATGACGGATGTCGGAGGAAATGAAGCTACTTACGCACTTGGCACAGCGGGTGACCAGGAGTACGAAGGTTATCACGGGATTACCTTCCCTGGGCTTTATTCGATGATTGCCAGAGCACATATGCACAAATACGGAACCACTCGGGAACAGCTTGCTCACGTAGCGGTGAAAAATCACAAGCACGGCTCAATGAATCCAAACGCTCAATTTCCATTCGAAGTAACCGTCGAGCAGGTGATCAATGCAACAATGGTAGCTGATCCTCTTACGATTCTTGACTGCTCTCCAATAACAGATGGAGCAGCAGCTGTCATTGTTTGCCCTTACGAGATGGCAAAGAAGATTTCGAAAAAACCTGTAGTGAAGATCATCGGAACCGGACACGCCACCGATACCATAGCACTCCACTCAAGGGATGATGTAACATGGTTGAATGCGACAGAAAAAGCAGGAAAAATGGCGTACGGGATGGCAGGCAAGAAACCGGATGATATTGATGTTGTTGAGGTTCACGACTGTTTCACCATAGCCGAGATATGTGTTCTTGAAGCTCTTGGATTTGCGGAGCGCGGTAAGGGAGGTGAAATGGCGGAAAGTGGAATGACCTCTTTAGGGGGAGAGATACCTGTAAACACTTCAGGAGGGTTGAAGTCTAAGGGACATCCTGTTGGTGCAACTGGAATTGCTCAGGTTCACGAACTGGTAACTCAGCTCCGGGGAGATGCAGGTAAAAGGCAGGTGGAAAATGCCCGAGTAGGTTTATCCCAGAACATGGGCGGTACCGGTGGCAGCAGTGTAATTCACATATTGGAGGCAGAATAATGACAACCCCAGCAAAGTACTGGAGAGAGATACCTCAGAGGTATAGATTAGAGGCTGGCAAGTGTAAAAAGTGTGGGAAGGTATTTTTTCCTCCCAGACTAATTTGCGATGCTTGTGGATCGAGAGAATTTGAGTCGGTCAATTTAGGACGTGAAGGAACACTTATCACATACACTATAATCCGGGTACCTCCGGGTCAGTTCAGTGACCAGGCTCCCTACGCTGTTGGCATTGTGGAACTTGATGGTGGAGTCAGGATTACGACCCAGGTTGTCGATTGCGATTTTGATGAGATTAAGATTGGTAAGAAAGTTAAAGTGGAATTCCGAAAAATTTCCTCTGAAGGAGAAGCAGGGATAATTTGCTATGGATACAAATGTGTGCCAATCAGATAATATGAGTCCACTCCGAATAGGTTAATTAAAGAAATTGAGATATTGTTAAATCCTATTATTGTGGAATATAGCATGTTACTATTAGCGTTAATTAGCGTTAATTCGCGGTTTTCGGATTGCACTCTAACATAAAAGGGAAATTGTAATGTTTCGCCTTGAAAGCAAAGTAGATACAAAAAGCAGCAAGTTCAAACAGAACTACGAATCAACGAAAGTTCTTGTGGATGAGTTAAAGGAACGGACGGAAAAGGTTAAACTGGGAGGTTCGGAGAAAGCCTGCCGGCGCCACGTGGATAGGGGCAAACTACTGGTCAGGGACAGGTTGAAGAGGCTGTTTGATCCGGGAACGCCTTTTATGGAGTTGTCTCCGCTGTCTGCCACCGATATGTACGATAATAATGCTCCAAGTGCAGGTGTTGTTACTGGAGTTGGAGTGGTGCACGGTAGGGAGGTACTTGTAGTAGCGAACGATGCTACCGTGAAGGGGGGCACATATTTCCCAATGACCATCAAGAAGCACATCAGGGCACAGGAAATTGCAATGGAGAACAGGTTACCGTGTGTTTACCTTGTAGATTCTGGGGGAATTTTTCTTCCACTTCAGCGCGGGACTTTTCCAGATAAATTTCATTTTGGCAGGATTTTCTTTAACCAGGCAAGATTATCCCGGATGGGGATACCACAGATCGCTGTCGTGATGGGGTCCTGCACAGCGGGTGGTGCCTACGTTCCGGCTATGAGTGACGAAACGGTCATTGTGCGTAAACAGGGAACGATTTTTATTGGTGGTCCTCCTCTTGTTAAAGCAGCCACAAAAGAGGAGGTAACGGATGAGGAGCTGGGAGGTGCTGATGTGCATTGCCGAATCTCCGGTGTTGCAGATCATTACGCCGACAATGATAAACACGCTCTCGAAATAACCAGAAATATTATCGAGAATCTTGATCCACAGGAACGTTTTAAACTGGATGTGAAAGAACCGGAAGACCCGCATTACGATCCCGATGAAATCTACGGTATTATTCCACAGGACATAAAAAAATCGTACGATGTCAGGGAGGTTATTGCAAGAATTGTGGATGGCAGTTACTTCCACGAATTTAAGGCACTTTATGGGACAACAATTATTTGCGGTTTTGCACGAATCATGGGATATCCAGTTGGTATTGTAGCGAACAATGGTGTTCTTTTCTCCGAAAGCTCAGTAAAAGGAGCCCACTTTGTCACGCTTTGTTCTATGAGAAAAATCCCGTTGATCTTCCTGCAAAATATAACAGGATTTATCGTCGGTAAAAAATACGAACATGGTGGAATTGCGAAAGATGGTGCCAAGTTAGTCCACGCTGTCGCCAATGCTGACGTTCCGAAATTTACCATTATCATTGGCGGTTCATACGGAGCTGGTAATTATGGTATGTGCGGCAGAGCTTATGAACCGAGATTGCTCTGGATCTGGCCGAATAGCAAGACCTGTGTTATGGGAGGTGAACAGGCAGCAAACGTACTGTCAACCGTGAAGATAAAACAAATGGAGAAAGATGGCACCATTCTGACTGAAGAGGATAAACAGAAAATTGTGAAACCCATCCTGGCACAATATGAAGCAGAGGCAAGTCCGTACTTCAGTACAGCAAGGATCTGGGACGACGGAATACTGGACCCTATGGATACACGAAAAGCACTGGCTCTTGGAATTTCGATGTCCCTGAACGC
>JACNLN010000059.1:22418-24092 GCA_014381485.1 Fidelibacterota bacterium | reverse complement strand
ATTACCGGATCGACAGTACCATTAGCTCCTGCCGAAAATTTCAACGCAGAATTCTCTGAAATGGATGATGACACATTAGCCTTGACGCAATATTCAACTGATGGAATTACCTGGACAACGGATCCGAACTGTTTTATTTTATCAGCCAAAGTAGAGAAAATCATAGCACCGGACTCTCTCATAAATGAATTCAATGTTTTTCTTTCGACTAACGAAGTAAACGCAGATGGGGAAGCCATCTATAAATTACCCTTGTTCTTTTTATCAGAGGGATTATATCAATTGACCGTCAATGTATTTGATGAACATTACGGAAATTATTTTATATCAGAACTTCCGTTACGTGACGAAGCTCTCTCAAATCTGCGCGATCAAAATGATGTTGTTGTTCTTGGAATAGCCGGGTCTGTTACTGAAAGCAACCTGATATTCAGGATAGAATATTAAACCTAAGTCCTGTTTATTGGTAATTGATCAGAGTGCTACCGGGGACGTAATCACATCAGTCATATAGGTAACAGTCGCTTACGATGGCTATTATTCATGATGACCAAAGAGACGGTTAAATATTTACCGGGAGTGAGGGTAAAATATTTAAGGCGATTTTGGTAAATGATTACCAATTTTCACCCAATAATTCAAAATATGCTTGAGGGTGCAAACATGCTGGACATACTTTTGGTGCCTCCTCCGACTCATGCAGATAACCACAATTTCTACAACGCCAAACAACCTTTTCGTTTCTTTTAAATACTTTTCCTGCTTCAAGATTAGCTGCAAGTTCTTTATAGCGTTTACTGTGTTGTTTTTCAGCAATTGAAATTGCATCAAATGCTACTACAACTTTATTAAAACCCTCCTCCCTTGCTGTTTTTGCGAAAGCTGGATACATCTCTGTCCATTCATGTTCTTCACCTGCAGCAGCAGCTCTCAAATTATCAAGTGTTGTTCCTATTTTCCCAGCAGGATATGTTTCTGTTATTTGGACATCACCGCCTTCAAGAAATTTGAACAACCTTTTAGCATGTTCTTTTTCTTGGTTTGCGGTTTCTTCAAAAATATCGGCTATTTGTCTGTAACCTTCTTTCCTTGCCTTACTGGCGAAGTAGGTATAACGATTCCTTGCTTGTGATTCACCAGCAAACGCTATCAGCAAGTTCTTTTCTGTCTGCGTACCTTTGATGTTTTTAGTCATTGTTTCCTCCTACGGTTAGATTTTTTCGCATAATGAAGTAACCTGTCCGCTGGCGGGGTGACTGGCGGATCAGGTTGATTGGTTGTTAGGCAACATCAACAATATCAAGCGATGCTCTGAATTCGATGCAATTCATCTGACTCTTTTAGTTTTGCCCAATATAAGTCCCATCGCTGTTGGAGATTCATCCAAAAATCAGCTGTATTTCCAAAAAATAGTGAAAGTCTGAGCGCAGTACTAGGAGTAATTCCTCTCTTGCCATTGACAAGTTCATTAATCCGCTGAAAGGGTACATGTATTGCAACCGAGAGTTGTTTCTGTGTAACCCCCATTGGTTTTAGGAATTCTTCAAGCAACATCTCACCTGGATGTGTTGGCGTACGGTTTGTTGGAATTCTAACCATTTTATCCTCCTACTATTTTTAATACACCTAACAGTGTCAATATATGAAAATTTTTCACTCATTTCACCCTTATAG
>JACNLN010000059.1:0-22065 GCA_014381485.1 Fidelibacterota bacterium | reverse complement strand
ACACATATCTGTCCCTGGCGAAGAGCCTTCCTTTTTGACAATCCGCTGAGAAGGCTGTTTCATAATCCCAGGAAGATGTTTTCCCCATACCTTTCTGAGGGTATGACGGCTATTGACATCGGCTGCGGTCTGGGTTTCTTCTCCATCGGAATGGCAAAAATCGTGGGTGAGCGCGGTCAGGTAATTTCTGTGGATGTCCAGCAAAAGATGTTAAACACATTGAAGAAACGTGCAAAAAGAAAAAGTGTCCTTCATATCATCCGGTTTCATCAGTGCAGCGAATCTGCAATCGGATTGGATATAAAAGCAGATTTTATTCTGACTTTCTGGGTGGTTCATGAGGCTCCTGACCAGAAAGCGTTACTGCAGGAAATATTTTCGCTTCTCAGACCGGGCAGGCACTATTTTCTTGCTGAGCCAAAAAGACACATATCAGAATCACAAATAAACGTAACCTCAAAATACGCCATAGAGGCTGGTTTTAAAAAGATCGATGAACCAAATATAGCATTCAGCCGGGCATTTGTGTACGAAAAACCAAGCTAACCTCATATCTGTCTAAAATAAATGTCTTGGAAAAGCTTTCTGAACAGCATTTATTCAATTGACTTTGGATACAGAAGTTTCTCCAAATTAGGGGTTTTGCCACGGTGGCTTTTCCCAAATACCACCCCCTCCCAACCTGATTTCCCTAGGCGTGAGGGAGCGACAGGTTTCCGCTGAGCATTTCGATAATGTTTGCTTTTGAAAACTCAGTTGGACTTAAAGTCAAGACCACCCCTGCACCCCTCCCCCGAAAAGTCGGGATCTTGGGACTTGCTAAGGAGGGGAAAAAGGGGAGGTCTTCCAACAAAAAAGCTCCATACAATGTTTTGAACAACATTTGACTTTGGATACAGAAGTTTCTCCAAATTAGGGGTTTTGCCACGGTAACTTTTCCCAAATACCACCCCCTCTTTTTTTCTCCCCGCTGTCTGCGGACATGCATCAAGTGGGAGAAGGTCTAGTGCGTCCGTTCCTCCATAATTGGCTGCATCAGAAAACTCCTCTCCCCTGGTGGGAGAGGACAAAGGTGAGGGGGATCTTTTTTCTTGCTTTTACTTTTTATAAGTGGACAGCACTGAGTTAATCTGATTTCTTATAAAACTGTTTCTGCCGTATACAGAAGAAATTATTAACCAAATTCAACAAATATTCCTTGTAAATCTGGTTTAGAATTTATAATATCGAAATGCGATATCGTAATATGATAGTGTAAAAATTATGCAGGATCAATTCAAACGCGACTTTTTCCTTGGTTTTATCAAGGTTCACATTTTACATCACGCCAGGATAGAACCCATTTACGGTAAAGAGTTTCGGCAAGAACTCCGGCGTCATGGATACGAAATATCCTATGGCACCCTCTATCCCATTTTCCATAAGCTGGAAAAAGGGGATTATCTTACTTCAGAACAAAAAAATGTTAGTGGAAAGATTCGGAAATACTATTCCATCACAAAAAAAGGTGTTCGAGCTCTGGAAGCAGCCAAGCTGAAAGCACGGGAGCTTTTTAACGAACTGTTTGAAGAGTCTTAACCTATATTATTCATCAGAAAGATAATATTTGTCTCAAGTATAGAAATGAGTGAGGATAGAAGAATCATGCTGGCAACTAATTATTTAAAACGTAATTATGTAATGTGTAAAACGTAATGTGTGAAACAAAATTAAATAATTACTCTTTACGTTTTATCTCAAGGAGATGTCTTCGACAGATATTTACGTTTTACATATTTACGTTTTACGTATTTACGTTTATCATTTCTCATTCACTATAATTACAAAGTTGGTGAATTAATGAGGTTAGAATATTTCAAATGATGGTTACTAACGAGATTCTATTCGGTTTTGAGAAAATATCCTACGCAGTAGATGGTCACTCCATTTTGAAAGATGTAACCTTATCCATTCCCTCGGGTGAATTCTTTGGAATTTTAGGACCATCAGGGGCTGGGAAATCTACTTTACTGCGTCTTTTTAATGAACTGATCTCACCAACTTATGGAACAATTCAATACAGGGGGGAATTAATTCAGGATTATCCGGTTACAGAGCTTCGAAAACAGGTAGGTATGGTGTTTCAAAACCCGGTGATGATTGGGGGATCCGTCAGAGACAATTTGCTCATTACTCGGCGATGGGAAAAATCCACACCGTCAATTTCTGAAGATGATTTGATAGCCTGTCTCGAAAGTGTAAAATTAACGGATAAATTTTTAGAGAAAGAGGCACGGTCTCTCTCTGGCGGGGAGAAACAACGCATCGCTCTGGCGCGAGTGTTACTGAATAAACCCGATGTTTTGCTACTGGATGAACCGACTGCCAATCTAGATCCCGGACTATCCCGTTCAATCCTTCAGCTGGTTTCAGATTTACAATTCAAGTTCAACCTTACATTGATTATAGCTTCCCACGAGCATCGGTTGATTAAAAATTTTGTCAATCGAGTCGTTTTCCTGATTGATGGGAAAATTGTTGAAGAAGGAACTGCAGATATACTGGAAAATCCTGCAACCGATCTTGTAAAATCTTTTTTACTGGGGAAGCTAAAATGATCCAACCGTTTTATGATATCACCTGGACGGATGTATTTGTGTCCCTCGTTCTGGTGGTAATCAGTCTGGGACTCATTCGCTGGTGGAAAATCGGATTGGAAAAAATCTTACTACTCGGAACTGTAAGAACCTTTATCCAGCTCACCTTAATGGGATATGTCCTGACCTTCTTTTTTCAACAGGAAAGCTGGATTTTTATGGTGACATTGATCTCCATTATGATTCTTATCGCAAGTTTTGAGGGTACTCGACGTCAAAAAGTCACAAAGATCCCACATTATTTTTTAATTTTAACTGGGACGATGTTTGGTACTGTTGTGATTGTGTTGGGGACGATCATCAAATTTATTCTTGGGGTGCAGCCCTGGTACTATCCCTATGCGATGATTCCCATAGGAGGGATGATAATTGGCAATGCTCTCAATTCCACCACTCTTGCAGTTAATCGTTTCATTGGAGAGTTGACCCACCGTCAGGATGAAATTGAATTGATGCTTTCATTGGGTGCTCCATCTCGGGAAGCGGTACAGGATTCAATCCGAGATGCAGTGCAAGCGGCTCTAATTCCAACCATCAATTCTATGATGACAGTAGGATTGGTATTCCTCCCTGGAGTGATGTCCGGGCAGATTCTGTCTGGTGTGGATCCTCTCATCGCTGTGAGGTATCAGATAATGATTATGTATATGTGGGTCACCACGACAGCACTGGCTAATATCACCGCTCTGGCTTTTGTCTATCGGCAGTTTTTTACGTCGCAGGTTCAGTTGAAAAGAGAATTATTGAAAAAACGTTAGATTGTATTTAAAACTCTAATTTTATTGAATAATGAAGATAATTTAAATCGAATGAATCGATTTATTGTGCTAAAGTCATAAGGAATTCTTTTTAAATTTTCAAAATGGATTGAATGAAAGAAATAAGGAAAGGGTTGTAAAATGAAAGATATTGGAAATTTTTCTGATGAAACAAAAGTAGTCCATGCAGGGATTGAGGATAACGAACATTTAGCTGTGGTACCTCCAATTTATCAGACATCCACGTTTAAATTTCGAGATGCTGAACATGGGGCTAACCTATTCCGGGGTGAGGAAGAAGGATTTATCTATACCCGGATGGGGAATCCTACAATCAAGGCATTTGAAAACGCTATAGCAATTTTGGAAAACGGATACAGGGCTCTTGCCTGTGCCAGTGGTATGGCTGCAATACACACCGTCTTCACTTCTCTTGTCTCAAAAGGAGATCATTTAATATGTTCAAAGGCTGTGTATGGACCGACGGTAACTTTGTTAAATAATGTTATGAGAAGATATGGTGTGGAAGCCACATTTGCAGATACATCAGGGATTGATGAAGTGAAAAAATCTTTCAGAGATAGTACAAAGATTGTGTATGTGGAAACGCCTGGCAATCCCACGCTGGTGATTTCTGATATTCGTGCCATTGCTGATTTGGCGCACGAACATGGGGCACTCATGGTTGTGGATAATACGTTTATGAGTCCAATTCTGCAAAAACCTCTGGATATGGGTGCCGATATCGTTCTGCACAGTTTAACCAAATTTTTAAATGGACATGCAGATGTGGTTGGCGGCGTAGTTGTGGTCAAGGATGAGGAAACCTATAAAAATTTCCGAAAGACATTGAACCAAATCGGAGGAGTATTATCTCCATTTGATGCATTTCTGGTTCATCGTGGAATAAAAACCCTTTCCATAAGAATGGAAAAACATTGCAAGAATGCACAGATCATCGCAGAATTTTTAGAAAGTCACTCAAAGGTAGAATGGGTCAGATATCCGGGATTAAAATCGCATCCTCAATATGAAATTGCTAAAAAGCAAATGAGTGAGTTTGGCGGAATGATAGTGTTTGAGTTGAGAGGGGGAGTGAAAGCCGGAGAAACGTTAATGAATAATGTCCATTTACTTCAACTTGCCGTCAGTCTTGGAGGAGTAGAATCTCTGATCCAACATCCGGCATCCATGACTCATTCGTCAATGGACAAAGAAACCCGGTTGCAGGCGGGAATCACCGATGGACTCGTTCGAATTTCCGTGGGGATTGAAAAATCTGATGAACTTATAGCTGATTTAGAACAAACACTTCAACTTTTGTGAATCATCCTAATAGAGCAGAAAGAAGGATTTAGCATGTTCAATTCACCAGCGAGGGAAAAAACTAATAGTGTCACCGCCTGTGTCAGGCAGGATGATATTATGACGAAGAGAGAATTTGTAATGAAGATCACCATCCAGACAATTAATACTGTGTATGGGAATTTTTAATTATGGTTTATCACACATTATTGTAGGCAATCTTGTCCGGCTCCTGATTGACCTGTCAGGCTTTTGACTGATTGGTGAAGAGCCTAAATTGTTATTGAATTAATGAGGTAAAAATGCAAGAAAAAGACAGAAAGATAAATAAAGGATTCAGTTATTTCACCATCTTAGTCACTGTTTTATTATTCGTTCTGATTTCATGGAGCTGGGCTCAATCCCAGGAAGAATTAATTAAACAAGAAGCAGATTTCTCCTTTATTGTTACTGCTGATATGCGTGATTATGCTGAACCAGAATACCAGACCTCTGAATATTTTTTAGGCGCCTGTGAAGCCATCCGGGATGTCGGTAAGGGGGATTTTATGGTTAGCCCCGGGGATGTTGATCCACCGTGGCATGTCAGATCTGTGCTTGATAAAGTGCTGGGTGAGGACTACCTGTGGTATCCTGTTGTGGGGAATCATGAATCAGAGACCAGAGCTGATATGAATTGGCTGCGAAAATGGGGACAAAATATACCCTACCTTGTGAGAGTGGGGCCTGAGAATTGTGAAGAAACAATGTATTCTTTTGATTATAAAAATGCCCATTTTATTGCAATTAATCAATATTGTGATGGGAAATCTGATAACAATAAAAAAGGTGATATTGTTGATGAAATTTATCATTGGGTAAAAGCCGATCTGGAGGAAAATAATAAACCGCTGGTATTTATATTTGGTCATGAGCCAATTGTATCTATCCCTGACATAGACAGCGGAAGACATCGACATAAAGGAATCAACCTGGATCAGTATCCTGAGAACAGTCATCGTTTTCAGAAATTATTGCGTTTCCACGATGTAACGGCATTTTTCTGTGGACACACTCACGATGCTTCTTACTCATTCATCAACGGCATCTGGCAGTTTGATGCTGGTCATTGTCGGGGTATGGGTGACACAGGTGCGCCCAGCACTTTTTTGAAAGTCTGGATAAAAGATGTCCACTGTTTTGTCGAATTTTATCGCGCTGATGCAAATGGGGGTAATTACATACTTTCACATTCCATCGTTGTTCAATAGATTATATGAGTATAGAACTGGGTACAAATTCCTTTTTAGGGTACCAGATTCTTTTTCTAAAAATATTATTTGTTGTTTGATGTAAATCATTAAAAAGAGGGTAATATGAGAAATATAAGCCGTCGAGAGTTTGTTAAGATAACAGGATCGACATTTGCCTTAGCCTCTGTACCGGGATTTATGCGCGGGTTTCTGACAAACTCCGAAAAGGAGACAGCCAATATGATCTATTTTGAAAGATTTGGGATGGACGAGGAAATTATCCGAAAAATTTTGATGGAGGCCCTCGATCGTGGTGGTGATTATGCAGACCTGTTTTTCCAGCACAAGTTATCCAATTCCATTCGACTGGAGGATAATATTGTAAATTCAGCCAGTACAAATATCATGCTGGGTGTAGGGATTCGGGTTCTCAATGGTAATCAGACTGGATATTCCTACACGGAGGATCTTTCTTTAGAGAGTATGATCGGTGCTGCCAGAACTGCTGCCAATATTTCCAGAGGGGGAAAAACAGCTCCTCCGCAAGAATTTCGTACAAGAGAATTACCAAACTATTATACAACAGAGATTCCTTGGGAAGAGGTAGGAATTGACCGGAGAGTGAACATTCTCAAATCGGTGAATGAGGAAGTTTTTTCCCTTGACTCCAGGATCATAAAAGCAAATGTATATTTTAGTGACGATGAAAACTACATTCTCATCGCGACGTCAGAAGGGAAAATCTCTACCGATTATCAACCTATGTTTCGAATTAGTGCCAGTTGTACGGCAGAACAGGGAGATCGACGTGAAACCAATTGGTTTAACTATTCTGCCCGGGACGATATTCATTTTCTAACGCCAGAACGGCTTGCTCATTTACCCAGAGAAGCCGTAAGGCGCACGGTGGCATTATTCGAAGCTAAACCCTCGCCAGCGGGTGAACTACCCGTAGTCCTGAAAGCTGGAAGTTCAGGAATTTTACTGCATGAAGCTATCGGACACGGGATGGAGGCAGATTTTAATCGTATTGGCACCTCTATCTATGCAGAAAAATTGAATAAAAAGGTAGCAGCTGACTTTATCAGTATCGTAGATAGCGGTACTAACCCTAACGTTCGAGGATCCATCAACGTGGACGATGAAGGAATCCCGGGACAGGAAACTTATTTAGTGGAAAAGGGGGTTTTGAGGTCATATATGCACGATCGAATTTCAGCAAAACATTATGGTGTAAAACTTACGGGTAATGGTCGTCGACAATCTTTTAAACATTTTCCAATGCCACGGATGCGCAACACCTATATGCTCAACGGTCCGCATACGTTTGAAGAAGTTATTGCCAGTGTGAAATACGGTATTTTGGCTGACCAGTTTACGAATGGTCAGGTTAATATTGGTCCTGGAGATTTCACCTTTTATGTGAAATCCGGTGCCTTAATTGAAAATGGAAAGATCACAGCTCCTATCAAGGATGTGAACATTATCGGTAATGGACCGGAGGTATTAGAAAGGGTGATAATGGTTGCTAATGATATGGAGATGGCAAAAGGAGGCTGGACCTGTGGTAAGAACGGTCAATCCGTTCCTGTCTCTATGGGGATACCTTCTGTTTTGGTGTCATCAGTCACGGTTGGCGGGAGGATGTAAACGATGGAGATTATGAAGAAAAATAACAGTGAATTAGAGAAGTTGGAACTGGCGTATTGGGCGCAAAAATATGCCAAACAACTGGGTGCAGATGATTCTGCAATTGCAATTAATAAGCGGCGTTCAATTTCAGTAAAATACCGGGACGGTAAGGTAGATAAGCTCAAAGAATCTTCTCAAAATTCATTACGTGTTGAAATTTATTCCGGTGGAAAATATTCCTCCCATTTCACAAATGACCTGAGGAAGTCCTCTCTGGAAAAATTTCTTGAAAATGCTATTGGAATAACACGCTACCTTGAAGAAGATCCTTATAAAGCTCTTCCCGATCCCGCACTCTATCGCGGTCGTCCCAAGATTGATTTGCAGCTGTTTGATAACTACTATTACGGTCTTGATATTGAAGATCGGATAGAAAAAGCCAGACAACTTTATGAATTAATCAGAGATAGAGATCCCCGCATTATTTCTATTACGGCGGATTTTAGGGATTCGCATTATGAAAGTACACATTTGAAATCCAATGGGTTTGAGGGTAAAAATGAGGGCTCATCGTTCAATTTGGGAGCAGAAGTTTCCCTGAGAGGTCGGGAAGACAGGAAACCAAACGGTTGGAGATATTATCGGACTCGTCATATTGAGGATTTGCCTGCAGCTAATGTTATTGCTAAGAAAGCGTTGAAACGTGCGCAGGATGCTGTTGGAAGACGGAAAGTAGAATCAGCCACTGTACCCATGATTGTGGAAAATATTACTGCTCCCGGATTACTGTGGCGTCTGTTTCGAGCTATGTCCGGATACGCCCTTCAGCAGAAACAATCGTACCTTGAGGGACAATTGAATACACAAATTGCAAGCAAGAGATTAACAATGATTGATAATCCAACCATTGTCCGTGGTTTAGGAAGTCGCTATTACGATGGAGATGGCATTGCCGCAAAATCTATACCTGTTATCGAAGAAGGAGTGTTAAAAAATTACTATATTGATGTGTATTACGGTAGAAAATTGAAGATGAATCCCACTACCGGCGGTGCTTCCAACATCGTGTTTAAGCTAGGGAAAAGAAATGGCATGGAGATAGAGAAAGACTTAGATCGTGCTATTCTGGTGACAGGTTTTATCGGAGGTAACGCAAATTCAACTACGGGAGATTTTTCGTTGGGAATTGTGGGGTGGCTCATTGAGAATGGAGAACGAACTGTTCCCCTTAATGAGATGAATATTTCAGGAAATTTTACTGATTTGTTGAATAATCTTGTAGAGGTCGGAAACGACCCTTTTGAACTTTCCTCAATGCGTACCCCAACTCTCTTATTTGATGGAGTAGAATTTTCCGGTTTGTAATGATGTGAGACATTTCAATATAAGGTGACCTTGAAGGTTATTATTAGCGACCTTTAATGTTTTTAATTGGTTTAAAAAGATGACATCTTCACAAAAAGTGTCATCTTTTTTTTATGGTTCTTCACCGATCCGTCAAAAGCCGGACAAGTCCGTCAGGAGCCGGATAGGCATTTTACTCCAAAATAACGAAACACTTTTTCAGAGCAGTTGGAGTAAAGGAGTTGCTATTCTACTGACGTTTTTTTTGGTTGAGCACGTTTCTAACACACCCCATCCCGCAGTGGCGGGACACCCCTCTCAAGAGGGGACTTATACAGCGGGTCAAAGTCGCACGTTATCGCGACATCCAAAGACCCTCTCGTCGGTAGCCGGACAGGTCTGTTTCCTCTCCTTGAAAAGCCTGCCTGCCTACTGGCTGGGAAGGATGAAGGGGGAGTTATTTATAACCGTCACTGATCCCCGAAGTCGAAGCAAAATTGGAACGGAGATCCCGTACCTTTGGTCGGGAGATGAGGGGTCGGTGACGATTTAATACGGGTATATGGTATAAGGGAATAAGTTTTTCCTATCTTTCCGACCGAAATTATTTCCTGCAATCCCCTAATTTTAAAAAGCTAAAACCTGAACACTAGTCCACGGATTTCACCCTTCAGGGTTTTAAAAAAAGTGAAAGATTTATCACCATACCTCATACTTTCTTTAAAAGGCTAAAGCCTTAATTCCGTTGTACCATCTATCACTCCGTCAGATAACGTACAGGTCAGTAAAGAGCCGGACAGGTATTTTACTCTGGAACAACGCAATACTTTTTTTATTAGCTGAAATAGAGCAGACTTAACAGAAGGATAAAAAGTATGGTGAGAATTGACGCTGGCAGGATAGTTTGAAAAAAGTTTTTGAGTTGAACTTTGAAATATTCGAGTGTCATCACCAGACAGGGATGTACCGGTGATAACAGATAGCCAAGGAAAATACTGAAATATGCAATTGCAAAGACGGGTGCTGGCATACTACCATCCGGAGAATTAGCAAGGTAGATTGGAATTACGATTGAAGCTGGGACGTGAATTCTTCCTGTAACAAATCCAAGAATCATCCCCACAATAATACAAAGTGCAGAAGGCGGTAGGGAAAGAGCGGAAATCTGTATGGGAATAGGAGACGTCTTAAAGACGTTCAGAAACAAAAACATTCCGATAATGATCAAACTGAATCTCAACGGCTTCATTTTTTTCCAAACAGATTTGAAATCTGTTATAGTTGTTCGGGTAACAAAAATGGCAACTAACAAACTAGCAGAAACTGCAATAATGAGAGATATTTCAGTAATCCTGAAAACATTCAATTTTTTCAGGATAAAATCCATCAGCGGTGCAAGAAGAATGATGGAAACGGGGATGAAGAATTGACGGGGTGATGCTTTCTTTACATTTACCGTTTTATTATCAATTTTTTTTAGAAAGAACAGGTAGCCAATGATGATCATAAAGACGAAAGGTGGCAAGAGATAGGGGATTGCGCGATATACTTCCAGATTCGCCATCTTAGCTGATGCAATAAGGGCAGGAGCAAGGGGATAAATCAAAAACAGAATATGTCTAAACCACAGGTTGATGACCACTTTTTTTGCTGGATCAACCCCTTTTGCCACTTTATTTACCGGAGGTGCTGATAGAAGAGCCCCGCCAGGCATAGGTAACATTCCCAAGAGTGCTGGTGTGAAGGCGAGGATCGGTTTGCGACCAATTCGAAGATTGTCCACAAGATGATCCATCTGTCCTTTCATTTCCAGTATACCACCAATGATGGGGATAATGCCAACCGCGAGGGCCAGTAATAAAATAGATGGATCAAACAAAGTCTGGAGAATAGTGTTCGCCAGAACTTGAAGTTTTAGGGAAAAACCCCCCAGAATTATACTTGCT
Source organism: Fidelibacterota bacterium (assembly GCA_014381485.1). Taxonomy (GTDB): domain Bacteria; phylum Fidelibacterota; class Marinisomatia; order Marinisomatales; family CAZVFT01; genus JACNLN01. The sequence continues at coordinate 11,212 of JACNLN010000059.1, read as the reverse complement.
ACAATAAGTGCCAGAGGGAGGTTCTTTCTGGCAATTAGCAGAAGAAAAGCGAACGAAAGAAAAAACCCTACCCAGATAATGATAGACATAATGCTTTAATTAATCCTTAAAAATCGTCAGCTAATTTTACACACGTTTTTTAGTGATTGCAAATTTCGGATGTAAACATTTTCCTTGGTTAATTATGAGCATATGCTTATAATATGGATGAGATTATGAGAAGAAGACGAGCAGGAAGACCACAAAATTGTCGCTGGATTCAGCAGATTCCTGATGTATCTCTGTTCAAACCGTTAGGAATACCAGCAAGGATATTAGAAAAGGTAAAGTTGACGGTGGATGAATTGGAAGCGCTTCGCTTAGCTGATTTTGAAGGTCTTTATCAGGAACGAGCAGCGGAGCAGATGAATGTTTCCCGACAGACTTTTGGAAGAATTATAGCTTCTGCTCATAAAAAGGTGGCAGAGGCACTGGTTAATGGAAAAGCGATTTTAATCGAAGGAGGTGAAATCATGCCAATAAAGGAATCACCACGAATGGGGCCAGGTGGTTTTTGTATCTGTCCCAAATGTGAAGAAAGGGTACCACACCGTCGGGGTGTTCCATGCGCGGAAGAGAAATGTCCAAAGTGTGGGAGCAGAATGATGAGAGAAGGGTCGTATCATCACGATCTTGTAAAACAAAGTAAACAGAAAAAGGAGGAAAAGTGAAAATAGCTATCCCAACAAAAGGTGATTATGTAGATGATCATTTTGGTCATTGCGAATACTTTACAATATTTGAGGTAGATGAAGATAAAAAAGTAATTTCATGGGAAAAATTAACTTCACCCGTTGGATGTGGGTGTAGATCTAATGTCATTCCTCTCCTTGCCCATTCTGGTGTTCGTGTGATGCTGGCTGGTAATATGGGGGATGGTGCAATATACAACTTAAATTCTTTTGGTATTTCTGTTATTCGTGGATGTTCTGGAAATATATCTGATGTTCTGCATTCGTGGATTAATGGAGAAATCACTGATTCTGGAATTGCCTGTAATAGTCATGATTGTGATCAGTAGTGAACGAGAATTAATATTCGACGGGGTTTCTTGACCCTGTCTAAAACAATAGTAAGGATCACGGTCAACAAGGTCAAGAACGGGAATATATTTCTGGCTCATCACAATAATGCGTACCTGGATTCCATTTTTATACCAGAGTTGTCCAATGTGAGTCAGATTCAATCTTACCAAAACTCGCGTCGTTTTTGTTGCAAAGAAACTGCTGAGAAGAGAAAAGATCACCCTCTCCTGGAAGCATGGCTTCAAACAGACTTGCCCACAGGGTCTGCGAAAAGAATCAGAGATTCGAGTGTCCGATATATCCTTCTCCCCCTTGGATGTTGAAAATCCCGATTTATCGTGGGGGGGAGAAAAAAAGAGGGGGTGGTATTTGGGTGTTGACACCGTGTTAATGCTTGTATCTCGGACTATTTCTGAATACAAATTCATTTCTCTCAGTCGGGAGCCTGACAGGTATCATTCAGGTACGGGATATTGTGAAGAACCATATTTCTTTAGTTCAGAATGGCATATTCATTCGTAAATATATTTTGTTCTTTGAACACATTTATCAGTACAGTAAGCTTATGCAGGAAACGATTAATAGGAGGTAAAAAGTGATAAAATTACTGCCAGGGATAGAAATTGAAGAAGTCCCGATTGAAAAGAAATATCGGAATATTACTACCGCATTAGTTAAAAGGATAAAGCATCTTTACGATGCCATCTATGAGAGGTATGGTGATGATGGATTAAATTTAATTGAAGAGGTTAGCAGAAATTATGGGCTGGAAATTGCAGAAAGAGCAAAACACAGAATTGAACAACCAGATATTAAATCGGTAGCACTTTTTATTATAAAGGTGTTTAATAATATCCGTGGAAATGGGGAGGTTACTGAGTTTAGTGAAGATAAAGTTATCATCAGGGTATATGAATGTCCATATCCATTTGACAAGCCAGAAGTTTGTGAAGCACATACCGCAATGGAAAGAACCCTGGTTGAAACTCTGGGAGAGAACCTAAAATACAACATCCCAAAATCTATCCCCGATGGTGATCCCTATTGTGATCATGTTATTGAATATACCAAATCGACTAAGGATTAAATGTATTGAATTCACGAATAGTTGCACTTACGAGTTGAATTCACGAAATTTTCACAAGGTAATAATCGTAATAATTTAAAATGGAATTAATTAAGGAAAGTTTTGAAAACCTTCTGACAATATCCTCCAAAATAATTAATTATTCCAATCTTGGTATTCCTCGAATTGACTTTCTTCGAAACATTTTAAATACATTAATTGGTTTTTCTGGATGTGATAATGTTGCAATGTGGTTGAATGACAAGGAAAGATACATTCATTGTGAAATTTCCAGAAAACACAATAATTCTTTTAAATACAATATAATCTTATCTAAAGAGGATGACAGAGGTACAACCTTACCAGAATTGGAGGGTGATTCTATTTATAACCAGTTGATATTGAACATTATCCGTGGTTGTTTTAATTCTTCTTTACCTTTTTATACAAAGTATGGGAGTTTTTGGTCAGGAGATATTAAAGAATCATTTTCTTTTCTTCATGAATTCAAACCAGAGAGATACTATCAAGATCGCGATGTTATTGATAACTACAAATCAATAGCTCTAATTCCAATTTTTGGACGTGAAGAAAATATTGGTTTAATACAACTAATAAGCGCGAAAGTTGATTTCTTCAGTGAAGATATTATTGAATTTTATGAAAATTTATCTCAAATAATTGGGTTTGCAGTAATAAATCAACGTTCACGAGCTGCCTTACGTGAACGAATAAAAGAAATTACCTGTTTATACAATATAGCTCAAGTAGAAGAGCGACAAAATATATCTTTTCACGAAATATTGCAAAACATCGCTGAGCTTCTGCCTCCTGCCTGGCAATATCCTGAAGTAACTTCCGGAAGGATTATTCTTGATGGAAATATTTATTCTACGCCTGGTTTTCAGGAAAATATGCAGAAACAGACATCAGATATAATAGTAAATGGTATTAAAAGAGGTGTTGTCGAAGTGGTGTTTATTGAGGATAAACCGGAGCTTGATGAAGGACCATTTCTGAAAGAAGAGAGAAGCCTGATAGATGCCATAACCAGAGAAATATCTCACATTGCTGAACGTAAAGATGATGAGGAAAATAAATCTAAGTTACAGGAGCAACTCCGTCATGCTGATCGGTTGGCAACTATAGGACAACTTGCAGCTGGTGTTGCTCATGAATTGAACGAACCTCTAAACAGCATACTTGGATTCGCTCAACTCACGAAGAAGAACCAAGGACTTCCCGTTCAGGCAAGTCAGGACATTCTCAAGATAGAAACGGCATCGTTACATGCAAGAGAAGTGATAAAGAAATTGATGTTATTTTCCAGACAGTCTAAGCCAGAAGTAATTCGATTAAATCTGAATGAAATTGTGGAAGAAGGACTATACTTTTTTAAGTCTCGCTGTGATAAGGCTGGAATAAAAATAGAATATTTGCTTTCTCAAGATTTACCACAGATTAGCGGAGACCCAACGCAACTGAATCAAGTTTTAGTAAATCTTGTCGTTAATTCTATTCAGGCAATGCCAGATGGGGGTAAATTGACCATAAAAACGATGTATGATAAAAAGTATATTTATTTAATTGTTGAGGATACTGGGGTTGGGATGGATGAAGATATTATCAAAGATATTTTCATGCCATTTTTTACAACGAAACCCGTTAATGAAGGAACAGGTTTAGGTTTAGCAGTGGTTCACGGTATTGTTACTGCACACAAAGGTTTCATAGATGTTGTGAGTAAAATTGGTAAAGGAACCTGCTTCAATATTAAATTACCAATCATGGATTTAGAGAAAAGTGGTGAATAAATGGTAAGTCTATCCAAAGGAGAGCGTATTTTGGTAGTCGATGATTCTCCAGACACTTTAAAAATTGTTCAAAGAAATTTAACTTCGCAGGGATACGTAGTCTATACAGCTCCTGGGGTTGCTGAAGCTATAGGGATATTAGATTCCACAACAATTGACCTTGTAATTACTGATTATAAAATGCCCAAAGTAAGCGGACTCGATTTAATTAAATACATCAAAGAAAATCTTACAGATACAGAGGTAATGATGATTACGGGTTATGCTACGATTGAAGGAGCAGTAGAAGCAGTGAAGAGTGGGGCGGAAGAGTATTTAGCCAAGCCTTTTACTGCTGAGGAACTTTTTAATGCAACCAGAAAAGCGCTTGATAAGCTAAAAATGAGAAAGATTAGTAGAGATAAAACAGCTTCTAAATTATCTGATAATTACAACATTATTGGCAAGTCTAAGGCTATTGATAAGGTACTTGAATCGATAACTAAAGCTTCAAAGACTTCTGCAACAGTATATATTTCAGGTGAAAGTGGCACAGGGAAAGAACTTGTAGCAAGGGCAATTCATTATAATAGTTCGAGGGCTTCTGCGCCATTTGTCCCAATTAATTGTGGTGCTATTCCGGAGAATCTTTTAGAAAGCGAATTGTTTGGTTATGTGAAAGGTGCTTTTACTGGAGCAACACTAACTCGGGCGGGTTTTTTTCAAACAGCTGACGGTGGTACGATATTTCTTGATGAAATCAGTGAAACAAGTACATCAATGCAAGTGAAGCTTTTACGAGCGATTCAAGAAAAAGAGGTTTATATGGTTGGTTCAAATAAACCGTACAAAGTAGATGTTAGAATTCTAGCCTCAACAAATAAAGATTTATATAGCTTGGTAAAAAAAGGAGAGTTTCGTGAGGATCTTTTCTTCCGCCTTCATGTAATTGTTTTACATATCCCGCCCTTAAGAGAGAGGGGAGATGATTATTTACTTTTAATACAACATTTCACATCAAAGTATGTAAAAGAATTCGGGAAACCAATACCGAGGTTTTCAGAAAAAGTGATGCAGATATTTAAGAATTATACGTGGCCTGGAAATGTTAGAGAGTTGGAAAATGTAATTCAAAGTTGTGTGGCTATGTCTGATAAGGACACAATTGAAGTGTCTGATTTACCCTCTTTAATGCATTTTTCTGTACCAAGAAAAATGGTATTCAATCGTACTCTTGCTGAAGTGGAATCTGAATATATATGCAATGTCCTTGCAAGTGTGAATGGTAACCAAACCAAAGCAGCGAAGATTCTCGGAATTGATCGTAAAACCTTAAGAAAAAAAGTTACAAAGTAACATCACAAAATTTTCAACTATAAATATTTAGAGGAATTAATCCTCTAAATTTCCGCAGTGGGGATATATTCCCCAATTATTTTATTTAATACAGGTTATGATTTCTCAGGATATTTGATTGTTTTTTAGTTGTATAAAATAATTATAACTGATTGTATATTAATTACTTACGGTTCTTTTCGTTTAAAATATTATAATATCGTCAGCTAATAATAATTACTATGGCACGGTAATTGATACTTTGGTTTTGTGTAAAGATTGTTAAAGTAATAAAAAAAGGATGTATGAAAGATGACTAAATATTTAAAAAACAGTTTGTGTTATACTTGTAGGTATAATACATGTTGTAACCTCTCGCAGAGTTTCAAACAACCAGTGATTCATTGTGAAGAATTTGACTTGGGTGGTATTCAGGAAAAAAAAATATTTCCAGAGGAAAAGCATGCTGTCGAAGCAAAATTTGAAGAGAGTATTAAAGAATATAAAAATTTAAAGGGTCTTTGTAGCAATTGCGACAACCGTGATACTTGTACTCTTTATAAGCCAGAATGCATCGTATGGCAGTGTGAGGAATACAGGTAAAATATTGAATAAACTACCTGTTTATAATGCCGTAAGGTATGACAATGAATGAAGTTTGTAACCATTTATATAATCCAATCTGGTAGGTAGAGGGACATAATATGGATTTATCGCCTGTTGCAGATTTGATAATTAAACATAACAAAGAACGGGGTAAGCTAATTTCTCTTCTTGAGGATATTCAGGATAAGTATGGATATCTCCCTGATAGTGCATTGAAGTATATATCTGAGAATACAGGTCAATCGCTTGTAGATATATATGGAGTTGCTACATTTTATAAATCGTTTAGATTAAAACCTGTAGGAAAACATAATATTTCGGTGTGTCTTGGTACCGCTTGCCATGTTAGAGAAGCCCCATACATCAGTGAGGAATTTGAACGACAGTTGGGTATTAAAGCAGGTGAAACTACACCTGATAAACTTTTTACTCTCGAAACCGTAGCGTGTTTGGGAGCTTGTGCTTTAGGTCCTATTGTTGTAGTAGATGGACATTATTTTTCAAATGTCAAAGCGACAGATGTAAAAAAAATATTGAAAAAGGCAAGAGAAGGTATTGAAAAAGTTAAAATTAAAACAGATAAACGGGTATTTCCTGTAGGCGTGAGTTGTCCTCGTTGTAACCATAGCTTGATGAATCCCAGCCATCTTGTTGATGGCTACCCTTCAATACGAGTAACGGTTTCTTTCAAAAATAAACATGGTTGGTTAGCATTATCAAGCTTGTATGGAAGTTATGCAGTTGATTCTGAATATAAAATCCCAGAAGATACAATAATAAATTTTTTCTGTCCTCATTGTCATTCTGAGCTAATTGGTGGAACTGATTGTGTTGAGTGTGATGCTCCAATGATACCGATGATAGTTCGAGGTGGTGGCATTGTACAGATTTGTTCCCGCAGAGGGTGTAAGGGACATATGTTAGATTTATCAGGGATTGAGTAAGAGAATTAGAAATGCTACAGCTTAATTCAATAGAAGATTTTAATGAACTGAGAAGGCGATTATTAACTGATCAGAATGGAAAAATTCCCACTATTGTAATTTCCGCAGGCACGTGTGGACAGGCTAGCGGTGCGAATGATCTGATTCGAATAACGAAAAGAGAACTGTTAAATAATAATCTGACTGGCAGAGTAAAATATCGCATCACAGGATGTCATGGGTTTTGCGAGATGGAACCATCTATTTTAGTCCAGCCGCGTGGTACCTTTTATCCAAAAGTGAATATGGAAAAAATGATCCGTATTGTGGAAGCTGTGAATCAAGGCAAAGTACTTGAAGATTTATTGTTTGTTGATCCAGATACAGGAAAAAGAATTGAGAAACAAAATGATTTACCATTCTATCGAAATCAGGTTCGTACAATATTAGCCAGTAATGAGAATATTGATCCGATACGTATTTATGATTACATCCAAAATGACGGGTATTCAGCCTTGGCAGCGGTTTTAGAGTGGAATGAACCGGAATGGGTGATTGATGAAGTGAAAGTTTCTGGTCTTCGTGGTCGTGGAGGAGCCGGATTTCCTACAGGAGTAAAATGGGGATTATTAGCCGAACAAAAGAATGGGTCTGGAAAGTATCTAGTTTGTAACGCTGACGAGGGTGATCCAGGGGCATACATGGATCGCAGTGTGCTAGAAGGGAACCCTCACAGCATTATTGAAGGGATGATTATTGGTTCTTTTGCTACGGGGGCGACTGAGGGAGTAATTTATATTCGTGCTGAGTATCCTTTGGCAATCAAACATCTAATTATTGCTCTTCGGCGTGCTCGTGAATTAGGCTTGTTAGGAGAAAATATTCTCGGTAGCGGTTTTTCATTTGATATCAGCTTGGTTAAGGGAGCAGGTGCATTTGTGTGTGGAGAAGAAACAGCGTTGATCAGATCTGTAGAAGGGAAAATGGGAGAGCCACGCCAACGACCTCCTTTCCCTGTGCAGAAAGGTATTGAAGATAAACCAACAGCTATTAATAATGTTGAGACCTGGGCAAATATACCAATCATTTTCAGGAATGGGGCAGAAAAGTACTCTAAAATAGGTCCCGAAGGAAATTCAGGTACGAAGATATTCAGCATTGTAGGAAAGGTTAAAAATACCGGACTGGTTGAAGTGCCGATGGGTACGAAAATAAATGAGATAGTAAATAATATTGGAGGTGGATCGGTAAGTAAAACGCCGATCAAGGCAGTACAGACAGGGGGACCTTCCGGGGGTTGTATTCCTGCAAACATGTTTGATCTTTCCATAGATTACGACAGTCTCTCTAAGGTTGGTTCAATCATGGGATCAGGTGGTATGATTGTGATGGATGAAAATACCTGTATGGTAGATGTCGCTAAGTACTTCATGAACTTTTTAAAGGATGAGTCCTGCGGAAAATGTTTTACCTGTCGGAAGGGTACTCAACGTATGTATGAGATCCTTGATGACATTTCAAGTGGAAAGGGCACACTGGAACAGCTTGATCTTCTTGAAGAACTTGCATATGTGGTAAAAGATACTACTATGTGCGGGCTGGGACAGACTGCCCCTAATCCTGTGTTATCTACATTAGGATATTTCAAAGATGAATATGAAGCACATATCAAAGAGAAAAGGTGTCCAGCAGGTGTATGCAAAGAACTTATCACTTTTTCGATAAATGAAAACTGTACTGGTTGTTTGGTATGTTTGCGGTCGTGTCCGGAGAATGCAATTACTGGGTCTAAACAGGAACTTCATATTATTAACCAGGATAAGTGTATCAAATGCGCTGCATGTAAGAGCGTGTGCAAATTTGATGCTGTAGATGTGATATGAGATGTATTACATAAAAGGAAATTTCCGGAATGATTAATCTTACAATTAACGGTTTAAAGATATCTGTTGAGGAAGGCACAACCATACTAGAGGCTTCTACATTCTTAGGTTTCCCTATTCCAACTTTATGTAATATGGAAGGACTTTCACCTTATGGCGCCTGCAGACTCTGTGTGGTGGAGATTGAAGAGGGAACGAACGCTAAACTGGTTACATCTTGTACTTACCTTGCTGAAGAGGGACTTAAAGTAAAGACAGCCTCCTCACGCGTCATTAAGGCACGGAAAATGATTTTGGAGCTTATGTTAGCTTCCTGCCCTCAATCAAAGATTATTCAGGATCTGGCATCAACTCATGAAGTTCGCCAGCAACGTTTTAAACAGGAATATGAAGATTGTATTCTCTGTGGGTTGTGTGTGCGTATGTGTGAAGAGCAGATGATGGCAAAAGCCATTGGCTTTCGTGGAAGGGGTGAAAACAGAACCGTCGGTTCACCTTTTGATAGTAAATCAGAGGTTTGTCGTTTGTGTGGCGGGTGTATGTATGTCTGCCCAGCTTGTCAACTCAGGTGTACATATAACGAACCGGAGAAAGCAATATGTGGTGGCTGTGCTAATCTGAGTCCGCCTTGTATTGAAAAAGAAAAGTTTGATGATATGATGTGTTACATGGAACCCTGTGTTTCATGTGAGATTGAAAAATTTAACAATGGAGGGTAAATCAATGCCAACAACCTTATCAAGAGTAAACTCCTCAGCAGCAACTTTAACAAAGAATAGAACAGAAGGATCAATAACGCCAGCATCCGGTATGTGTGTTACCTGTGTTGATGGTTGTATAGGGATGTGTGAAATAGGAAAATCTGCCTATCGAGGTCATGAAGTAATCTATCCACAGCCATTTGGTGTTATCACCTCAGCCGCTGAAAAAACATATCCTGTTGATTATTCTCACTTCAACATTATGGGGACTGCTGTTGGTGCCTATGGTATTGAAGCTGATAGTGATAAAGCAATATTCCCTGCAGTTAATCTTGAAGTTCACTTCGGGCACGATAAAGGGATAAAATTTCGTTATCCTTGGATTATTCCCGGTATTGGTTCAACCGATATTGCTAAAAATAATTGGGAAGGATTGGCAATCGGTTCTGCACTGTCGGGGACTGGTCTGACAATTGGAGAAAATGTGGTTGGAATGGATCCTGAAGCAGTAATTAAAAACGGAAAAGTAATTGATACAGTTGATCTTAAGCGTCGTGTAAAACTATATCAAGATTACCAGACTGATGGGTATGGAGCTATCATTGTTCAAGCCAATGTTGAGGATACTCGCTTGGGCGTTCATGAATACGCCATAAATGAACTTGGCGTTGAAATTGTTGAGCTAAAGTGGGGGCAAGGAGCAAAAAATATTGGTGGTGAAGTAAAGATCAAAGAACTAAAGAAAGCCCAGATGTTATATAAACGGGGTTATGTTGTGTTACCTAATCCCACAGATCCTAATGTTATTAAAGCTTTTGAGCGAGGTGCTTTTAAAGAATTTGAACGTCATTCACGTGTCGGTATGGTATCTGAGGAATCTTTTGCGGAAAGAGTGGATAAATTGCGAAAAGCTGGTGCAAAATATATTTTTCTAAAAACCGGGGCTTACAGACCCGTTGATCTAGCAAGAGCAATTAAATTTTCATCCAAGTACAAGATTGATCTTCTAACGGTTGATGGTGCTGGTGGTGGAACGGGGATGAGTCCCTGGCGAATGATGAATGAATGGGGTATGCCACCAGTAGAGTTACATTCACTTTTATATAGATATGCTAAATATCTTCACGATAAGGGTGAATATATTCCAGCATTGGTACTGGCTGGTGGTTTCACTTTCGAAGATTTGATATTCAAAGGTCTTGCTTTGGGTGCACCATTTGTGAAACTCATCGGTATGGCTCGTAGCCCTATCGCTGCAGCAATGGTAGGTAAAACAATTGGTCGAACAATCGAAGAAAACCAAATTCCTGTTTATGTTGAACGTTTTGGAAATACAATTGAAGAAATCTTTGTCACTGCTACTGATCTTCATAAGAAATTAGGTAAAAAAGAATATGATAAAATACCTACCGGTGCACTTGGTCTTTATACTTACTATGAACGTCTTGCTCAAGGATTGCGTCAACTTATGTGTGGTAGCAGGAAATTCAGTCTCGAGCACATCTCCAGAAGCGACTTGGCTGCTTTAACAAAAGATGTTTCCAACATTAGTGGTATTGAGTACCTATTGGAATTAGATCAGACAGAAGTTGATAAAATACTGGCGTAATATTTGAATTTTTCTAATTAAGTCAAACTAGGATCATTATGTTTTAGAAAATCAGTAATAGCTCGATCCAGAGAGTAAAATGGCTGTTTCCTGTCAGTGGGCTCAATTAACATCAACTTCACAAAATTAATAATCAAGAAAAAAGTTACCAGAAGTATCCTTTTATGATCAGTTATTGTTAATAATTCTTGATACAGGGTTCCTGCTCCTATTCTGAAATTTTTAACATTCC
>JACNLN010000201.1:3147-4623 GCA_014381485.1 Fidelibacterota bacterium | reverse complement strand
CACCAGGGGAGAGGAGTTCTTGGTCTGATGGCTACTAATAGATTGTGTTATGATAATCTCATTCAGTAATCGTAGATTCAAAAGGTTGGTATTTGACCTTCTCCCCCTTGAGGGGGGAGAAAAAAAGAGGGGGTGGCATCTGGAAACTGGTCACTACAACATAACTTATATCCCGATCTATTCTGAACCTAAAGTCGATTTAACAAATGCTGTACAAATAATTTCATCAAGACAACAGTTTTGGACAGATATGATATTTTTAGGTATAGTAATTTCACACCCATCCATAAAAAGTGAGATTACTATATTGTGATATTTTTGGTAATGGTGAAAGATTATGAAGTTTGAAATAAGAGAATTTGATAGTAACACCTCTGCTCGAACAGGTGAATTGATCACTGACCGGGGTGAAATAAGAACTCCCGTCTTTATTCCGATTGGCACCTACGGAGCTGTAAAAACCCTATCACCTGAAGATCTGGAAAACGCCGGGGCACAGATCATTCTCGGAAACACCTATCATCTTTATCTCCGTCCGGGACTTGAAATAATTAAAAAAGCTGGCGGTCTCCACAAATTTATTTCTTGGGGGAAACCAATTCTTACGGATAGCGGAGGATTCCAGATATTCAGTTTAGCTGAACTACGTAACATTAATAACAAAGGTGTGGTGTTTAAATCCACGCTTGATGGAAGCGAACATTTTATCACTCCACAAAAATCCGCTGAAATTCAGCGAGCCCTGGGGAGTGACATTATTATGGCACTCGACCAATGTCCGCCGGGAGATGCATCAAAAAAACATGTTGAGTCAGCTGTGAACCGAACATCACTCTGGATTAAGCATTGCCATCAATATTTGAATGAAAATCCACCGCTGAATGGACCAGCGGGTACGTTATTTCCAATTGTCCAGGGAGGTATTTTCGAGGATCTGCGACGAAAGAGTGTGGAAGAATTGATCCCCTATGCTGAAACCGGTATTGCTATCGGTGGTCTGGCTGTTGGTGAAGAAAAATCGGCTATGTTTGATACGCTTGCATTGATGGATTCACTGCTTCCCGAGGATAAGGTGAGATATTTAATGGGTGTTGGTAAACCGGACGATATTGTCAAGGCAGTAGCATTAGGTGTGGATATGTTCGATTGCGTCATTCCAACTCGGAACGCCCGCAACGGGCAGCTTTTTACCTGGAGTGGGAAGATTAACATCCTGAATGAACGGTACAAAATGGACAACTTACCCATAGATGAGAACTGCCCTTGTTACGGCTGTAGAACCTTTTCGCGAGCTTATCTCCGGCACCTGTTTAAAATGAATGAAATTTTAGGACTCAGGATGGCTTCTCTTCATAATATAACCTTTTATCTATCCTTGATGAAAAAAATTAGAACCGAGATTTTATCTGGTACGTTTTATTCATGGTCGAAAGAATTTGTTCAACAGTTCGGAGAAGACAAATGACTGAGATTATT
>JACNLN010000201.1:0-3005 GCA_014381485.1 Fidelibacterota bacterium | reverse complement strand
GGGCATCTCTGGCAGGGAGTGGCTGGAAGAATTGAGGAAGGAGAATCCGCAAAAGAAACGGTCTATCGTGAGTTGAAAGAGGAAACCGGTTTGACACCAGTTCGACTGTTTGTGGTTGACCATCTGAGTTCGTTTTATCAAAGTTTCAAGGATAGGATAAACCTTATCCCGGTTTTTGGAATTGAAGTTGAATCGGATGAAGTGATTTTATCCGATGAACATTTGGAATATCGCTGGGTCAATTTGGAGGAGGCACTATCACTTCTTAGCTGGGAACAACAAAGGAAAGCACTATCTGTATTGCACCGTATGATTACCGATGAAGATGAACGATTGAAGTGGTCGGAAGTAGTATTTGATTGAAATGCTATGACGAGCATATAACACTGGTTATCCTTATTTTAACCCAAGATTTAGTCTTTTAAAAAATGAGGCCCCTTCGAAAAGGTAAAACAGTGATTTTTTGAATCGGTCAGGCCAGTCAGGCACCGGACTGATCCGTCAATAGCCGGACAGGCGTCCGACTGAAATACTGACTCCATGTATTATGGAAAATAACATTATAATACCTGTCAGGATCTTGACTGATTAGCGAATATTCGCGTTTATTAGCGGTTTTCGGAATCCAATAAAAAATGGACAAAGCAAAACGCTATAGCAATATAAATCTTGCTCTCAGCCTGACGGGTACTATCCTGGGTTGGGTTTTCCTAGGAGCTATTGTGTTTTTCGGTTTCACAAAAATAGTGGAACAGTGGTCTTTTTCGGTAACGTCTTCCTCATATCTTGCTTTGCTTGTTTTTGCTGGGATTCTGGGCGTAATTGAAACTATCTTGTTCTTTCCCCTATCTTTTTACAGCGGGTATCTGCTTGAGCATAAATATGAACTGTCTAACCTGAATCTGAAAACCTATTTCTGGGAAAAGGTAAAAGCTCTTTTGGTTGGAATTATCATAGGTGTACCCGTACTGCTTGTCTTTTACTATCTTTTAAACACGTATCAAAATTGGTGGTGGCTTTCTGTAGGGATTTTTATGTTTTTCTTTTCGGTAATATTGGGACGATTAGCCCCAACATTAATCTTTCCAATTTTTTATAAGTTTGATCCAATTGAAGATGAATCACTTGTTTCCATCATTAGTAAACGGTGTCAATCTGTAGGGATGAAGATAACCGGCGTGTTTAAATTCAATCTGAGTAAGACCACAAAAAAAGCCAACGCTGCCTTTACCGGAATTGGGAAATCAAAGCGGGTAATTATTGGTGATACGCTAATAGATAATTTTAATCAGGAAGAGATCGATGCGATTCTGTCTCACGAGCTTGGGCACTTCAAATTGAAGCATTTATGGAAGATGATGGCTCTTGGGACTGCGGTTATTTTTCTTGGACTTTACGTTGTTTCCCTCGTCTATTTGAAATCCGTATCAGTCTGGGACTTTGATGGAATCACACAACTGGCAGCCCTGCCGTTATTGGCGTTGTTGCTGGGAGTTTATGGATTTTTAGTGGGTCCAATTCAGAATGCTGTCAGCCGGCATTATGAGTATGCTGCTGATCGATTTTCATTGGATCTCGCAGGATATAAAGGCTCTATGATTTCGTCTTTAGAAAAGTTGGCAGATCAAAATTTGGCTGATCGAGATCCTCACTCCATCGTCGAATTTCTATTTCACAGTCATCCGTCTATCAAACATAGGGTTACAAGGTTAAAGGCTTACAATTTCTGAAAGTAGAATCTTTTACAACTCTTATCCTTTAAATAAAGCCCTTGTTTTCCTGTATGCAACCACCCGTGTTTGAACACATCCTCTGTTGCTTTTTTATTTTTAAAGTATCCCTTCATTACATTATGTCCCCGGATGACGATTTCACCTTTTTCACCCTCTGAAAGCGATTTTGATTTATTATTTTGAATGTCTAATTCGTTTGGATGGCTGGGATAACCAATAGGTAAATAATTTTTATTCACTTTCATTTTATGATAATCTTCAATTGAAAAGTCTAATGGGAGAAAGGTGGAGAAGGAAGTAGTCTCAGGAATACTGTAACCGGAAATCACTGGAACATTTAATTTTTTTTTCACGGTTTCAATTAGTTCAGGACTAATGGGTTGTGTGCAGAGAAAATGGCGAAAAGTGGGAAAATCTTTTTTAGGAAAAGTTTGATCTGTCAACTGTTTCAATGTTTTGGGATTAACAATAGCAACTTGTGCTCGTTCGTTGCTGATAGCGTTTACTATTGAGGAGGGATAGTGTTGTTCAAGGATGATTATTGGGGCACCGGAGTAGAGTGACATCATAAGACATCCTGTGATCCCCTCGATGTCAACCAGATTCACTCCGCAAACAACTGGTTGTTCATCACTTAATCTATTCCAATCAGCAATTCCCATTCCATTTACCATAAGATTATAGTGTGAAAGAATAACACCTATTGAACTGCTGTTTTTGGGAGATTTGTAAAAAATTAGCCCATCATCTCGCAATTTTGATTTCATTCCGATTTTATATGTTTCACTCTGATTTTCCAGGAAAGAGGTAATAAAATCTGGTGTTGTTTCGATGACGTTAGTGAATCCCAATAGCTTTTGTCGGAGGTCTCTGTGTTCTTGTGAAATTTCTGGTTGGGTAAAAAAGAGTTTTACCTTTGTCTCCCGAATTATCTTTTCAATGACTTTTGCAGATTGATTTTTATCAATTACTACCGCTGTTCCACCAATCATCCAGACTGAAAAGTACTGGATAATAGTTTCAACTCTGTTTGAAGTATCAATAGCGACACGGTCACCAAAGGTACAATTTTCGGATTCGAGAAAATTGGCAGTTTTAGAGACCATTTGAAAAACGTCTCTGAAAGAATATTCTGAACGGTGATTTTTCTCATCATAGTAAATGAGAAATGGTTTTTCATCATATCTCCTCGTCTGGGAATCTAATAGAGAACGAATGCTGGGGTAAGGAATTATAATCTCTGAGGGTGGGATGCCCTGAAAGCAATGAGCC
>JACNLN010000184.1 GCA_014381485.1 Fidelibacterota bacterium | reverse complement strand
TATCCTCTTTTCTGATAATTAACGGGGTTAATCTAATGGATTTTCCTGTAATGATTCAACCTCATCTTCGGTGTACCCTAAATTTTTCCAATCTAATATACCATTTTGTGAATGGCAGCTTTCACAAGAATATGCTCCATCCCTGCGAATTGCATGACTAATTTCCAGCAAAGCGTCCTGCGGAATCCATCGCGGTTCGACCTTTCCCTTTACCATATT
The DNA here is from genome assembly GCA_014381485.1 of Fidelibacterota bacterium. Taxonomy (GTDB): domain Bacteria; phylum Fidelibacterota; class Marinisomatia; order Marinisomatales; family CAZVFT01; genus JACNLN01. Next base: position 4,416 of record JACNLN010000184.1, on the reverse strand, counting down.
TACCACATCCTTATAGGGTTTCGTGTCCCATCCACTCAAATAATCACCTGAACCATCATCCATAAACGTTATAAATTTATTCATAAGATAAATATCAAACAACCATCCGTACATCATTTTCATCATGTTTTTTTTCATTTCTATGGATGCAGCTAAATCAGGATTTCCGGATGTATAATAGGTTGGCAAATTGTATGGTACAAACATTCCACCAAACGGACCCATGTTCTGCAGATCAATGTGCTGTTTTCCGTTAAACAATTTCATGGCATAAAGTTTAGACGGCTTCTTTTTTGCGATGGGTCTCATTACATTTTCATACCAGCCGTCATAATCAAAATCTTTGAATTCAGGCCAGATGTGAGTTGGATTGTAAAACCGATATAAATTTTCTCCATTCGGATTATCACCGATAGGATTTCCGAGAAATGAAGCATCGCCGTTCCACCACGCGTATTTGATTCCCTTGCCGGGTTCGGTCTCTTTTAAAATATCGTCGTAAACGTAAATCCCGTGATGTTCTTCGAAAACAGGTTTACTGAAATCTCGCATGGTGGCGTTGTCCGGATGAAGTGACGGAATATGACAGGTGACACAGGCAATGGCATCTGTATGATCGTTCAGTTCATCGGCATATTCAGCTTCTTCGTGCGGTTTAGCCGTGTGGCATTTTTCGCAGGTAATTTCCACATCCGGGAGGTCATTTGTCATCATCGTGGTAGTGTGCGTGCCTTTCGCAATGTAATGTCCTTCGGTTATGTGGCATTCGATACATGACATCCCCGCAGCGGCATGGACATCCCACGATGGAGAATAAGGCGTTCCCCGTTTCGAACCCGGATGCTGAATACGAGGACGCTCATGCCCAAGATTCTGAATACTTTGCATAAAGGACGGATCAGCTTCATCCACATAAATATCACCGCCAAAATTGTGCTGATGGCATCGAAGGCAGGTCTGTGCGGTGGGTCGAACAACGGACATGGCAGCTTTCATAGAGCGATCTTGATCCCACCGGCCAAAACCATTGTCATCCACGATAACCTGCTTTTTATTCATGTCGTACGTAGCGGCGTGACAAATCAGGCAGTCAATTGCATCTTTCTCCTTTTTCAGTGTCCGGTAAAACGGCATCATTTCTCCCAGCGGAACCTGATACTGTCCACCGATGTGACACTGTCCGCATCCTTCAGATAGAGTATCGCCCTGTTCCGTAACAACGATCTCCGCCCATGCAGTCATAGCAAAGGAGCCGGGTTTCGGACAGGGGCGGTCTATCTTCCCCATCGGAAAATTATCCGCCAGTTTTCCGTTAAAACCATAGATATTAGAATGCGGTTTAGTAAAAAATCTGTAATGTGTTGACGTTGTGAGATTCTTCATCAAATCTGCCGATTTTTCTTTACCTGTTGTTGCATCAGTTACCGTGATCTTTTTATGGCAACTTAAACAAGTTTTGGGACCTTCGTACCCAAGAATTCCAGCTTCTTTAAACCGTTTGATGTGGTTAAACGATTCAGAGTAATTGGTCTGCAACATCTTTGTGATGGTTTCATATTCCTCAGAAGTGACCGTTTCAACAGTGTAATGGATCTTTCCCGGACGGCTGTCCTTCGGCATCATTTTGTTAATAAGCCATGACATTTGACCGAAACTGGGTTGAATTAAAATAAGTACACCAGTTATAAAGTAGATTGTTTTTTTCATATTATTCTTTACCTTAATTTTATTACTATTTTACCTCTTTTGGGGTTTTTATTTCTATCATTTCTGTTAGAATCCTATCATTCCCTGACTTCGTCGGGATTGTAAACTTTTCGGGTTTATTATTTTGTGCGTCATTTGTAAAAACAGTGCTACTCTTCGGAGTTGCTTGCGTTATTCACACGGCATAATTATTTGTTAATGAGCCATGACATCTGAGCATATCCTGTGGTTACAGATAAAAGAAGGACTAATAATTAATAAAAAACTTTTATTACTCAAGTTTCGCACACTCTAAGTAATTGATTTGAAACACACTATTGCAAAGACATGAATGTTTGTGCTTAAAGAGAAAAAGATGGTTGAAGCGTTCTTCAGGAGGGTTTCTTCAACTGGGTGTGGTGGTTTACAACCTTGCATTGAGAATAAACCTAGAATTCTTTCGTTTTTTCTTGTGTCGAGACTACAATGAAAACAGATAACAATTATTCAACACAAAAATTAGTCTTTAGTAAAAAGAACGCCAATAACCCACCCCGTCTCCGCCAGTTGGCGGAAGGGGACTTTTGGTGTTGAGATAACTTGCGACCTTGATCAATTGCATAAGTCCCCTCTTGAGAGGGGTCTCCGTTTTTGGCGGAGGGGGTGTGTAATTAGAGTTCTCAACTAAAAATAACGTAAGTTGTGCGAAACATAAGTTATTATATCAGTCTCCGTTTTCAAAACCATTTGAATGACACGTTGTACATGCTACACCACTGATGCCACCTTCCAGATCCTCACCATGACATTGCTGACAATAATTAATTCCCTCTTCATCTGCTACTTCACCATGAAACTGATCACTTTCTTCATCCATCCAAATGCTTTCTGGGGGATGTCCGCTGTAAATGGGAACTGATGAATGGCAAACATAACAGGAAACCTCGCTAACTCCTCCCTGGAGGTTTTGTCCATGGCATTGCATACAATGAGCAGTTCCTCTTTCTTCAACCCTATTTCCATGAAAGTCAACACTGGTTGTATCCTGCATCCATTCACTCCAGTCGGGATGACCGCTGGGTCCCCCAGCATGGCATCCATAACAGGAAACTCCGCTGGAGCCACCGAAATAATCGTTCAGTTCATCACCCCCGTGACACGCTTTACATCCTTCGATTCCGGACTCAGCTATTTTCGACATATGAGAAAAATCAGAACCAGTATCCAGCCATTCGGTCGGATGAACTGTGGGTTCATTTATTTCAGTACAAGAAAACAGGAATACCAGTACGAAAAAGAACAAACCAATTATAATTTTTTTTCTAATTTGCATGACACCTCAAACAGGTATTATCCACTGCTGGCTCATGACAAACCTGACAGGTTTCCGGTTCATCCATTGCAGCGTCAGAATGCATCCCACCATCGTCAAGAAATTCACCTGCCCAATCCGGCATATTGTGATCCATCGGCATGACCACTTCGACTTCATGACAGCTTCGGCAATCACTGATTAGTTCATGGCAGGTAGCACAATCCGTAATACCACTGCGAAAATCAAAACCGTGCGTCATCAAGTAATCTGAAGGATGATGTTCCGGTTCAAATTCCTGCAATTGATGACATTTGTCACAGCTTGTTTCGGTATGACAAAGACTGCAGTTTGATTCCGTTGCGATATTTACCTCAGCCCCATGAAGTGATGTCCAATCAAGTGTATGACTTTCAGGGTGTGAATGAATATGACATTCACGACAGTCACTTTCTTTCCACGATTTTGGCAATCCGCTTCCGTCATCTTCATAAATATAGCCATGACAAGCATTACAATCCTTTTTTTTCGTCAAATGAAAAATATGTGAAAATTCCATTCCGCTGGCGGGGTATGATACAGAAGCAGGCAGCGGTTCCTCAGGATTGGTATGGCAGAGAGAACAGTCATCCTCAATGTCATGACACTCAGCGCAGATTTCATTTTTAGGTAGAAAACGTTCCTCTATTGAGGTGGATTGTTCAACACCTGAGTGGCACATTGCGCATTCCAGTTCCACATCTTCAATATGAAATTGATGGGGAAAAATGATATTATCCTGCTGTGAAAATAAAATTGTAATCGGAATTATAAGTATACTCAAGTTTCGCATATGAATATTTCCTTTTTATCCATAGCCTAGGATATGAATGGACACAAATACGTATACGCCGTTCACGGCGTTACTCCATGATGTTTCAATAAATCATTTAATTCTTCCCGATAACTCTTCTTCCGATGATGTTCTTCCTGATTGCGAATATACCGTCTGACTTTATCCACTTGAGATTCCGATACAGAAAACACGGAAAAACCACGCTGCCATGAAAATTTACCTCGAATAAAATTATTTGAATTAATCCAATGAGATGATTCACCTTTTATTAAATTGGCAATGTCAGATGGTGCTTGAGTTGGTTTTAGTCCTGTGAGCAAATGTACGTGTTCCATCTCACCGTTTACTGTATCTACATAAATACTGTTTTCTTCACCATATTCTTTGAAATGAAATATTAGTTTTTGTGTTAATTCCTTGATAATAATTCTTTCTCATTTTTTTGTTGACCAAACAAAGTGCAACCAGATTTTATTGTATGTTTGCATTATTATTTAACTCGTTTATAAGGGCGTAAACGCCCTCCCAATTTGGAATCTGTTTGCCCCCCAGCCGTAAACGACTGGGCTACGGAAGATTCTCT
>JACNLN010000170.1 GCA_014381485.1 Fidelibacterota bacterium | reverse complement strand
ATTACTCACCACTCTCACCTCCGCATGATTTCCAATGGATCTTTGGAAAGGTCGCAGTTTCGTTGTCAACTTAGACGCTGTGCGCAGCCTCACCCACACAAACCTGTCCAGCTACTGACTGACCTGTCAGGCAACCGACTGAACCAGTCCGGCTTTTGACGGATCGATGAATACCATCTATTTTTTTTACTTCCATACTTATTTTTTTCCTACTATTAATGTCACAGTCCCCATATTGAATTGATGATAATGGATGTCCAGAAATCCTACATCAGTAAAAATTTTCCTCAACTCCTTTATTGAGTAAAATCCCTCGATAGAATCAATAAGATAAGTATAAGCTCTTAAATCTCTCGGGAGAAGCAGATTCCCCATTTGTGAAATAATCGTTCGAAAATATAACCAGTTAAGGGTTTTAACCAGAAGATTCCGAGTACGGCAGAATTCAAGAAACCCAACTTTACCGCCAATTTTAAGAACGCGATGAATCTCCAGTAGCGCCTGTTTGAGATTTAATAGATTTCGTCCTACAAAACCAGCTACAACCCCGTCAAACACCTCATCTGTAAATGGGAGGGTTTCGCCATCGGCAAGGGTAGCGGAAAAATTCTTCAAACCTTTTTTATCTATTTTTACCCGGTATCTTTCCACCATTTCCGGAACTAAATCGAGGGCGATTACCTTGGCACCAGATTGGCGACTGATGGCAATTGAAAAATCTCCTGTCCCAGCTCCAACATCCAGAATCAGATCACGGGAATCAAATTCCAGTAATGTGGAAGACTTTCTTCGCCAACGAATATCGTTTCCAAGACTAAAAAGGTGATTAAAAAAATCATATCGTCTGTGGACCTGGCGGAACATTCTCGCCATATCCCGTTTTTCTTGTATATGAAAAGAGCCCCGATAATGAGACTCTTCAGAGTTTGGTCTGTATCGAGTCACTATTCAGTTACCATAACATCTTTGGACTTAATTAGAGTCTGTCTATAATGTAGTTTTTCTTTCTCCATAGCCCCGTCATTCATGGCGGGGGTACAGATAATACAAACACTCTGACGCCGTTCACGGCGTTTTATACGTATATTATGCCAAATGATAAGGGCATGAATGCCCTGCTGGAATTTTGGCACATTCAAATCCCAGCCCTGAAGGACTGGGCTATTGAAACAAAGACCCGTGATTTTATAGACAAACACTAATTAACACCTTTTACTGATCCGTTAAAACGCAGATCCCAACCAGTAACCAAAAGCCATCAGTAGTCCGACAGAAAGGTGCGTCCCAATTGTGGAGGCATTGACTGGCAGTAGCTCATAGGGCAATTGTTGACGATCAACATCCCGTTCTCCCCACTGTTTCAACCAATTCTCACCGATTCCGATAGATTTTCTCGCAAGGATGAATGGTAGAAGGGCAATTAACACCCAGGGAGTTGCATAAGATGAGTTTATCGCCCCTACTACACCCAAAATCAGAATATATCCAAAAGTGATATACAGAGAAATTTTATAGATACTAAAGGGTTTTCGATAGTCTGCAATGGAACTCCCTGTTGCGGTGCGGACAACCCAACTGTTTTTCCCCGCTGCCCTATCGGCATTAAAATCCTGAAATCCGTTGATGAACAGAATTAGTCCTACAAGGATCGCAACCGGAAGTGATGCCAGAAGAACTGGCCAGATGTGCCAGGGGGTTGTGGGCATTATCGCTTGCTTCTGGACGTAGTGTGTTCCCAGAACAACAATAGGACCGAATCCGAACATCACCGCCAGGTCACCCCATCCATGATAACTGAGTCTCAGGGGAGCCGCTGTGTAAAAGATGCCAAGGATAACTCCTATAATTCCAATCCAGAGGAGAGGACTCATAGCAAAGTAGGCACCGTTGAGTTTAAGGTTCAGGTTTAGACCAATCAGTATTGCACCAAGAAAACAGACAGTTGACAGGATAAAGACCTTGGCGGGTGACATCAGTCCAGCCTGAATCATCCGGGATCCGCCACTGAAAGGCGTAACTAATTTATTCATTTCATCGTTGCGTGTGACGTGATCTGAATAATCGTTTGCGACGTTTGTCCCAGCATGAGCAAGAACTGCACCAAAGATCGTCCACCAGAAAAGGGACCAGTTGAAAGTTCCAAAATTGTAGTAAGCAACAGCAGCTCCAAGTACTACTGGTGCAAGAGTTGCTGTAAAAAATGGTACCCTTACTGCCCGGACATAAAGTCCAAATTTTCTTACAGCATTCTTCAACATCCCCCCAAGCAAGGATTCATGATTCTCAGGGAATTCCAGCCATTCAAACTGTTTTTCGGTATGGAAGTCCACATACTTGATCACTGTTGGCTTTATTTTGTAATACCCTACAACTTTATTCTTTTTCAGGAATTCATCATCCATATACTTTTTGAAAGCGTCAGTCACATTCGATATCATATTGTAAGCTTTTTTAATTTCATCCCAATCCTTCACCTCTCTGGCAAATCCTTCTATCTGAAGTTCCTTGATATCCTCCTGTCCATCAGGGCGAACTACACACTGTACTTTTGGATTTACCCTAATTTGTTCTGCTTTCCGAGAGTTATTAAAGGTAAAGAAATAAATATCAAATCCATCATTTGCGAAAAAGACACTGGCTGCCGATGAGTTCCCCCCTACAGAAGTCCCGAGGGTCAGAACATTCGACGGGTTCAATATGTCCATAATTCTTTGGTTAAGGTTATCAGACATTGTTATTCCCTTTCTTTTTTCTAATACTGTTAATTTACGTAATAAAAATTTAAATTTTATATCAATTGCTAACAATACAAATTAGACATTCAAATGAACATACTTGTTTTACACGGACCTAATTTAAACCTCATAGGCGTGCGTTCCTCACAAGTTGGGGAGCAAGTTACCCTGGATAAAATTGACAGGGCACTAAAAAATACAGCCCATAAGCTGGATCTGGACATTACACTAAAAACATTACAAACGCACTTTGCAGGAAAAGCCATCACTTTCCTGCAACGAAACCGCAACTGGGCAGATGGATTAATTTTCTCTCCCGGTCCGTGGGCAAAGGCAAATTACGATCTCTTAGATACACTCAAACTGGTACAGATTCCAATGGCGGAGGTGTTTTTTAATTCCGATTTTGACTCGGATAAGTTTTCACAATCTTCAATTTTTTCTGAAGTATCACAATTTTCAAAAATAGATCATCCCATAAATGCGTATACTTCAGCTCTTTCTGAACTTTATTATCATCTATCATCTCATTAACACTCAAATGATTCTTAAAAATTGGATTTTCTATATTATCAATTTGACTCTGCTTCTGTCAGGATGTGCATATCTATCATATTCAACCTATCCCGAACCACCCACCTATCACCACTCAAAAGATCTAAAAACAGTTACCTTCAATCTGCCTTACAATAACCAACTTTCCGGTGAAAGAATCGATAGTATCCTGACTACACTTCCCGGTCGATTATTCTACACTAACTACTTCGAAGAAATTAGTGATGATTCCCTGCGAGCTGAGCTATCAAGAATAATGAAACAGGAGCTTACCGGACAACAGATAAATATCTATACTCTAGCAAAAGTCTCATCAACCAAAACCTCAACCATCCTCACATTCAGTGAAGATTCTCTCACATTAAAGAAAATAGCGGACGAATTGATGTTTTTATATGGGGATCCTGCACGTGAAAGCTTAACCTCTCTTTCTCCGAATGGAGCTAACATTACTATTGAAGAATTAAAAAATCTTAATCTATTATTACCTTGCGCAGGAGTGACACTCCCCAAACGAGCAAACCTCCTCCCCAATGCACCCCGACCCTACCGAAGTGGGATTCACCGTGGAATTGATTTTCCTGCCAGTTACGGATCAGAAGTTAGAAGTGTATTAGATGGTATTGTCATTCAAGCAACCCACGGATATCGGGAGATATCACCTGAGTTGCGGGAGTCATTCCTCATCAAAGCACGAAAGATTGGTCGCACTCCTCACGATGTGTACAATCACATTACTCTTGGAAGAAGCATTACCATCGATCACGGGATGTATTTGATACCTGGCAAACGTATTATCTCCGTTTATAGTCACCTGTCACAGATTGATGACCATATTCAGGCGGGAACGGCAGTTGTGCAGGGAGAAATAATTGGTTTATCAGGCAATAGCGGTACCAGAGATGGGTCCATTGGAAGTCTGAACAATGCTCACCTCCATTTTGAATTGATTATTCAGGATAAACGTGGAGAAAGTTATTTGGGACAGGGATTAGAATACGAAGAATTGTATAATCTACTTACTGGCATATTTCACAATTAAAGACCCACTTTGTATCTTAATCTTCCTCTGCAGGTCACACAGAACTCCATTGATTCAGAGGATCTCCTTCTGATAGTCTCTATGAGATAGATTGAGATCATTTTAAAATCAATTAATCGAAATACAGATTACAAATCTTTGACTAATCTTTAACACTTGAAAATACTAACTTAAGTAATAATTGCACTTACAGGAATACAAAAAGCTCTTGGCACTACATTTTCCATTTTTATCGGTTTTTACAGTTCCCGAATAGTTGGTGGCAAAGCCTTACCCACCGCATGAAAGACCTTTCCGCAGATCCCTTGAC
>JACNLN010000200.1 GCA_014381485.1 Fidelibacterota bacterium | reverse complement strand
AAAGTATCTTTCTGGCAGATATGGTGAAACATGCTATGAATCAACATGTATATAAGCCTGTTTTTGAAATTGCTTGACATAGTATGTCTGTCCCGATGGAATCGGGGACTTGTCGGGAACCATATCGGGGTTTGAACGGAGTGAAGCGAAGTGAGTTTGTTTCTTTTAGAGAATGGTCCCGCAAAGGCGGGATTAGCAAATATTCAACAGCCTTGATTTTTTGATTCTTTTGTACCTGTCTGCCAAAGCTATAGCGTAGGTAGATCAAGTCGAAGATCCCGATTATTCGTGGACAAAAGAATGAATAAATACATTTATTGTCATTTACTCATACCATTAAAATAAACCTAATATTTCAGGGTAACTCCAGAAATCGAGTAACCTTTGCCAGGTTCTTGACCATCTATTGATTTCAACCAATGTTACTTTTACTTAAATTCAAATGAATATACCATTATCTAAAAATAGACTTGGTTTGACCTTTGTCAGGGTAAGCTACTTATGCTTAATCGTTTCTATTCAAATTATTCCCTTTCAGGGAAAATGTTTGTTATAGCTATTAGTAAGTCAAAAGATTCAGCTATTCATCCAATATCATGAATTGTTTAATAAATATCATCTGTAAAACCCTGAAAGGGTTCAAATCGTATCTAATCAAGTATTCCCCTTCAGGGAAAGTGTTTGTGCTGATTATTAGTAAATCAACAAATTAATCATCTACCAGTTATCGTGAATTATTTAAGGAATATGATATTTAATACCCTGAAAGGGTTAAATAAGAGGAGAAATAACATGTCAACCTATACACAAATTTTGTATCATATCGTATTTTCAACAAGGAATAGAAAACGTTGTCTATCAGAATTACACTGTGAGGATTTGTACAAATATATTTGGGGGGTTATCAACAATAAAGATTGTCATTTGTATCGAATTAATGGTATAGAAGATCACATTCATTTTGCAACGAGTTTGAGACCCTCAATTTCTCTCTCGGATTTCGTAAAGGATATCAAGGTTTCGTCCTCTCTTTGGATTAAAAAGGAGAAGATATTTCCCTATTTCGAAACCTGGCAGGAAGGATATGCAGCCTTTACTTATTCTTATCGCGATAGAGATATTCTTATTGACTACATTAAGAATCAATCCAAACACCATAGAAAAACCACATTTAAAGAGGAACTCAGAAAATTATTTGTTGATTTGGGTGTTAAATTTGATGAAAGATATTTAGTTTGACCCTAATCAGGGTCAATTTCTTATGCTTAATCGTTTCTATTCAAATTATTCCCTTTCAGGGAAAATGTTTGTTATAGCTATTAGTAAGTCAAAAGATTCAGCTATTCATCCAATATCATGAATTGTTTAATAAATATCATCTGTAAAACCCTGAAAGGGTTCAAATCGTATCTAATCAAGTATTCCCCTTCAGGGAAAGTGTTTGTGCTGATTATTAGTAAATCAACAAATTAATCATCTACCAGTTATCGTGAATTATTTAAGGAATATGATATTTAAAACCCTGAATGGGTTTAATATTAATAGAAAAATATGAAATGTTCAGAAACCCTGAAAGGGTTAAACAAAACTGAATCGGGTTAAAAAAATTTAGGCACAATGAATTTGTCAGATAAATCACATAAGTCATCTCTTAAACCCCTATATCTAACAGCTTATAAACAGGGAATTTTTAAGCAAAGAATCCAGAAGGGTAAAGAACTGTTAAAAAATTGTTCCCTCTGCCCCCGCAGCTGTGAGATTGATCGGTACCAGGAACCCGGAACAGTATGCAAGACAGGTCGTCTCGCTCGAGTTAGTAGCTGTTTCCCCCATCTTGGTGAAGAATCCTGTCTAACGGGATTCCGTGGATCGGGAACTATCTTTTTTGGCAGTTGCAACCTTCGGTGTGTTTTCTGTCAAAATTGGGATATTAGTCACACAAATACAGGAAAAGAGGTAAGTCCCGAAGAATTAGCCTTCAAGATGATCCATCTCCAGGATATAGGGTGCCATAACATCAATTTTGTTACTCCCTCACACGTGGTGGTTCAAATTCTGGAAGCATTGCCGATAGCGATTGAAATGGGGTTACGCGTTCCACTTGTATACAACACCAGCATCTATGATAGCAACACCAGTCTTGCTTTGCTGAATGGTATTGTGGATATCTATATGCCCGATTTTAAGTTCTGGAGTAAAACCTCAGCAAAGCGGTATTCAAACGCACCTGATTACCCTGAAATAGCCAGACGTAATTTGAAACTGATGCATCAACAGGTAGGAGACTTGGTATTAGATGAACACGGAATCGCAAAATGTGGATTACTTGTTCGACACCTTGTTATGCCCGAACACATGGATGACACCCGGCAGATTCTTTACTTCCTTGCGAAAGAAATATCGCAAGATACAATGGTCAATGTTATGTTCCAATATCGACCTGAGGGAAAAGTCAGCAGAAAGTCATATCCAGAATTGAACCGCTTCCTTACAAGAAGCGAACGTGTTCGTGCAACAGAGCTGGCAAAAGAAGTAGGACTGACACGATTTGCCTGAAAATGGATATTTCAAATATGATAACAGTTCATTTAAGATTTTACGAAGAACTGAACGATTTTCTTCCTCGGAAACTTCGCAAAGTCCGATTCGAAAAAAAGCTTAAGTTCTCCACAACAGTTAAAGATGTTATCGAATCCTGCGGAATACCCCATACGGAAGTGAAACTGATACTGGTAAATGGAAAATCTACCGATTTTAATTACCATATAAACGATAAGGATGATATCAGTGCTTACCCCATTTTTGAATCTATGGATATTTCAGGCTTGACCAAGATAGAATCTTCTCTGCCTGAAGAACTGAAATTTATTGCTGGTAGGAATTTAGGTAAATTAGTGAGGAATTTGCGCCTGCTGGGATTTGATGTGGTACACGACCAGTATGCTAAAAACAGCGAGATATTAAGAAAGATGAAGGAGGATAACAGAATACTTCTGGCAAGAAACCGAAATATCCTTATGTGTAATGAGGTTCAATATGGCAGTTACATCTATTCCAATGAGCCCTTTAAACAGACAGTGGAGGTAGTACAACGTTTTAAGTTAGTGGATGTAATAAACCCCATTACGCGCTGTTCACTCTGTAATTCTCTCCTGGAACCCGTGCAAAAGAAAGAGATATTGCACAGACTGGAACCGTTAACCCGCAAGTACTACGATGAATTTGTTAGGTGTATAAAATGTGATAAAATCTACTGGCACGGGTCTCATCACATTAAGCTCCGTCAATTTATTAAGAGAGTTGAAGAGGAGGTCAAAAAGAATAGATAAATTGAGAGATTAAGACAGAACCAGTATTTCCCCACTTCCCATTCCCCCTCCCACGCACCGACTGGTAATGCCAATCTTTTTATCTCGCTTTCGTAACTGGTGAATCATATCGGTAATCTGTCTGGCGCCTGTACACCCAACCGGATGTCCCAGGGAAATGCCGCTCCCCCACTGATTCGTTTTCTCCTTTGGAAGATTTTCCAGGAAATGAAAGGCTGCTCCGAGAACGGCTGCGAAGGCTTCGTTGATTTCAAAATAGTCGATATCCGAAAGACTCAATCCCCCCTTTTCTAAGAGTGGCGGCATAACCTTAAATGCCCCTTCTCCCATGAACTCCCTGGGAACCCCGATGTTATGAAAAGAATAGAGATATCCAAGAGGTTGGATCTTTAACTCCTTAGTTTTTCTTTGAGACATGAGACAAACTGCTGCTGCACCATCGTTAATGGTGCTGGAATTCAAGGAGGTGATAGTTCCTCCATCGGGCTTGAAATAAGGTGTCTGCTTTGCAAGCTCCCCAATTGTGATTTCCCTTGGACCCTCATCCTTCTCAACGACTTGTGTCCCCTTTTTCCGATCTTCAAGTTCAACAGGAATAACATAATCGTCAAAGTATCCCCCATCCCAGGCTTTCCGTGAATTCCAATGACTCTTATAGGCAATCTCATCCTGCTCTTCTCTGGTAACATCGTATTTCTCCACCAATCTTTCTGTCAATACTCCCATAAGCTCGCCTTTTTCTCCTGCAAATGCATCTGTCAGTGCACTCATAATTCCATCCTTGATTGTGAAATCTCCATACAATTGTCCTTTCAATCTCCCTTGATATAACTGTCTGGGTACATTACTCATACTTTCCACACCACCCCCAATTCCGATCTCGATTTCCCCCAGCAGAATCCTCCGTGCAATGTCATGAATGGCTGCCGCCCCTGAAGCACAATTTTCGTGAAAGGTGGTTCCGGGTATTGAGGATGGAATTCCCGAAAACTCGGAAATAATTTTTGCAAGATTGTGAAATCGTGGATCCTGCATCACCCACCCAAAAGAGACATATTCCACCAGAGCAGGATCAATTCCTGTTCTTTTTAAAAGATGGGAGACCACGTGTACCCCCAAATCCTTCACGGATAGAGTCTTTAATCCTCCCCCAATGGATCCAATGGGTGAACGAACCGCATCAATGATGGCGACTTTTCCTTTAACATTGACTTTTATCATGTGAAAACCCTTTCATATGTGAAAATTCATTCAGCAAGTTACAAGTAAAAATACTAAGGAATTTACTCTTCAGTCATCAACTTTATAAAAAACTATACAAGTTAATTCAACAGCGTGATCCGTCGCCCCGCCATCGGCGGGGTGAGCGGATGTTGGTGCCCAAATGTCCCAAATGGCGATAACTGCGGGGATCACCGACGAGAAA
>JACNLN010000196.1 GCA_014381485.1 Fidelibacterota bacterium | reverse complement strand
GGACTAACAACCGAGATGAAGAAGTTTATGAACTGCTTCGTTTAGAATAATAGTATATCAGAATTCCTATTCCAAGTGTCAGGACGCCGGCAAGAGATTCAATTGGTCGAATGCAGATGCTGTGGATCACCATCCAGAGACAGAGAAGGATGTACAGGATGGGAACCACCGGATATCCCCACGTCCGGTATGGTCTGGGGAGGTTCGGTTCTCGAAATCGGAGGACCAGTACACCTGCTACCGTAAGTCCAGTGGAAAGACTCAGGGTAAAGCCGATGTAAATCAGGAGTTTGTCGAAGGTAGCGGTGAGTATCATCACAATAGCAACGACAGCTTGAAGTCCGATAGCGATGACGGGAACCCTGCGCGAACTCAACGTTGCTAATTTCGTGAATAGCGGGAAGTCCTGACCGGCGGTTGAGTAAACACGTGGACCAGTCATGACGAGGGCGCTGATGGTAGAAACCAGTGATAGAGCAATGAGTAAGCTGATATACTTTGCAGTGGCGGGTCCAAATAAATGGGTCGCTGCGATGTGACCGACCTCCACTACATTGGCAAGTTCGGAAATTGGAACAACCCGTAAAAATACGACATTCAGAAAAAAATAGAGTACCATAACCAGAACCGTCCCTGTTATCAGAGCCAGGGGGATGGTTTTTTTTGGTCGTTTTACCTCGCTGATGACATAAGTAGCACCATTCCAGCCGCTGTAGGCGAAAGATACAAAAATCAACCCTACAGCAAAAGCAGGACTAAAAATGGTAGACCAATTGAGACCTTTTTCAACAGGTGTTTGTACTGCGGATGGCGAATGGAGCAGGCCGAAAATAATGAATATCAAAAGTAAAAGTACCTTCAATAAGGTAAAAATATTTTGAATATAACTACCACCTCTCACATCAATCATGTGCATTGATGATAGTAGAATAACTAGAATAAGAGCTCCCCAAAGTGTTTGGAAGTGTGGAAATATTGCCCCTGTGTATTTTCCAAATGCCATGGCGGCAGCAGCAATGGGAGCGGAAAATCCCACAATGAGTGAAATCCATCCCGCCAGAAAACCTAAGAGAGGGTGATAAATTCGTCTTAAAAAGTGGTATTCACCACCACTTCTAGGGAGTGCTGCGGATAACTCTCCGTAGGATAAAGCTCCGAACAACGCAAATACCCCACCGACAACCCAGAGAAGAATTACAGATGATATAGAACCAAGGCCAGCCACAAGGAATCCGGTAGTGGTAAAGATGCCCGTTCCGATCATGCTGGCAACAACAATAACTGTGCTGCTGAAAAATCCTAAAACAGGCTTGACTTTAGTGTTTTGGTTATGTTCAGACTTCATAATGAAATGAGGGCTTTTTGCGATATAGAATCAATAAAACCACGTATTTTATTTCGGTTATGTATTAATCACTTTGGAAAGATGAAGTGCAATACTTACAATATCAATTTGATCTAAAATTGTACTTAATTTTATAGTATCGTGACTCCCATATTAATAAGGTTGGTATTGTATTTGCTTTCGAATGTTATAATTTGTTTGCCTTCAGTTTTCCAACGTTTACATAAATGTTCCATCTTACCTCCTAACTCTGCGTAAGAAATAAAGATCTGTTCTGCTAACCCCCCAACAAATAAATTTCTTTCAAGAGCCGTCCTTGTACTCATACGCCTAACTGAAGATGGAAACTTAGATACAATCAGCAACCGCCCTAAATCAATATGTTTCTTCAATTCTTTGGGTGTTCTCTGCCACATACCTCTTGCCGGACTGATTATCACTGGTTGGGTACCTTGCAGTAAAATACGAAGGCACTCTTTCTCCATTGGCGAATGGAAACCACTGATTACCGATTTGCCCTCTTTTCGCCATTTTAGACAAAAATCGTATGTTTTCATTATCAGTTCGCCGGGACATTTAACGGAACAGAATAGAGCAACAGGCTTGGTTTTTAGTAAATTTGAATTGCCTAATGTGTACAACTGGGATTGGCTTTACATAAATACAGCTGGAGAAACGTTAAACTTTTTAGCCAGTACCTGAATTTGTCTGGCATTGAGCTTCCGCTTGCTGTTCAAGACTTCCGATACTACCCCCTGACTGCCGATCTCCTTCATATCCTTCTGCTTCAGTCCGTGTTCTTCCATAAGCATTTTCAACACAGAAACAGGATCCCCTGTCGGTTCGGGAACAAACCGTTCTTCATAGGCTTCGATTAGTGCACCAAGTGTTTCCATCAGTGATGCTAACGAATGATTCTGATCGTTACCAACCTCATCAATTAGTATATCCAAATACTTCACCATTTTATTGTACTGCCGTTTTGTGTGGGGAACAGATACTACCTCTTTTACCTTAGGCCAGGTTCTTGTTATCTCCTTGAATCCTGTTTGCTGTAAATTCATTTTAGATCCCTTTTCCAATTTCCTTTGTCATACTCTGTGTGGGTAAAAACATAGCGCACATAAACACATCCTGTATTATAATGAATAGCTGTTATCAGCCGCGCCTTGTTTCCGCCGATATTGAAAACTGTAAGATTACCGACCTTGTCAGCGCTGGGGAAGGTTTTACGCAGATCGTTGAATGAACTGTACTCCGAATGTTTCACAATTCTGTACCAGTTATCCAAGGATGATTGGCAGTCTTCATGATCCTTCCCAAAATCATTGAGCTTTTTCCTTGATATGACACGCATTTAATTTATCTCATTATGAGATATTTGTCAAGTGTTTTATTCAAAATGATTTTTCATTATGCAACAATATTCGAATAAACTAGTCACCCAAAAATCAAAGACATCAGACCAAGTGCTGGAAGTACGTAATACATTGTTACAATTTTGTCTTTTTGTATTTCTTCAATTCTTAAAAAGAATCTAAATTTTCATTGATCTAACAGCCCCAGCGATAGCATCGCTGGCCCGATCTCGCTCTGGCGGGATTTCTTTTTCCACACATTTTCATCACACTTCGTTATTCCTTATTCATTATTCATCATTCTTTTGTTCAAAGAGCTCCCTACCCATCCGATACTTGATATCGTAGTTTATGATGAAATCGAGCTCCTTTTCGGTAATACCGTAATGATTTGTTAATGCGAATTTCATTAAAGTAACAATTTCCTTGTATTTTATTTATAAAAAATATAAATTGGTATGTTCTCTACCAATGGTAGTGAATCTACAAAGGTTTCGGTCGCTGAACCCGTATGAATCAGCGGCTTTTTCAACGAACAATGGTAGCTGTAGTAAAAATATCTGACCATAACAATTTTGCTCTCACAAGAGAGTCCGGGGATAGTCTATTTAAATTGATATCACAATTTCTTTCAGAGCATCCAGATATCAATAAAATCATAATAGATTTTGTTGATATTGCCGATGTCTCTATATCTTTCATTCAAGCTACCGTATTGAAGTTAATTGCTCAGCATTATGATGTTGAACTGATTAATCTGAACAAATCGATCAGGTTCAAAATATCCACCCTCATTCGGATTGAGAAAATAGACCCCACCATCTTTAAAATGGCAAAAAGTTTTCCTCGATCTCCGGTGTTCGTGTAACATCGGTACGAAAACAGATTTCCACAAAAGTCCCAGAAAAACCACACCCATAGTTCGGATAAACGTAGGGTCGTGTGTTAATAAACTTCACACAGCCGTTATTTGAGGCAATGAAAAGATATTCACCGGAGAATTCAAGATAATCCCTGAGAATAGTTAAACCCCAACCGCCTTCAACATACGTGGATACACCCGGCTCAGTAGAATAGATAATTGCATTAGAATCGGTTTGAACTTCAGTGAACTGTGACTTGATTTTCCGGGGTATTCCAATTCCAATGTCCGCAATGGAAATCTTGACTGTATTTTGGTACGACTGTGCAACAGTGAAAAAACAATCCTTACCAGAATGTCTTCGAATGTTGTCGAGCAACTCGGCAAAAACATCATTTACAAATTCTGAAGGAATCGCTCCCTTACTTCTTTCAAAGGTAATTTGCGCCAATTCCTGGATTATATCTCTCATCTGATACTTGTCGCTGAATTCAATTCTATGAAACTCCAACAAACTTCCCTTTAGCTCTCTTCTCCTGATTCTCGGCCGTTCAGGTTTGATAGTTATTTGGATACTAAATGTTTCATCCAAGAAACGAAAAAAATCTATCCGCTCCAAATAATTCAGAACTTCAGGCGAAAAGTGAATCACAATAGAATCAGAAACTTGTGATTGGAAGTCTAAAAGGCCTGCTAAGAATGAAAGACCTATGGGATCATAAAAGGTGATTGAACTACAGTTTATATCAATCGTGTCTTTTTCTACAACTTCCCATTTCTTCCTCCCAATGAACTGATGATTAAATATTGCCACTTAAAAGCACCAGTTGATTAATGGTCCGCTCATTCAACACCGTCCTTCATTACCCAATCGAAATCCTTCTTTCTTTCAGATTCCAGAAGAACCATTGATGGTTTATGTATCTCGGTTATGAAAATCTCCAGGCTCTCGTACTTACTATGATTTTGATAAAATGCCTTCCTTAAACGAAAAGCCATCTCTTCAGGCATATCTATCGTCTTAACTATAAAGCTAAACGGAAAAATCCTTGCTGAAAAAGGATAGTGTTTTTGAACAGTTTCTATTAGTTCCTCCAGAAATTCCTTTGGAAGAGCATAACTGTCTATGATAAATAAATACGTTATCATATTCTATCTGTCATTCCTTATTCTACTGCCAGAGAGCCCAATGACAACATCCATTATTTTCAATCGAAAATAGTC
>JACNLN010000197.1 GCA_014381485.1 Fidelibacterota bacterium | reverse complement strand
GGAAAGCAATATTGGAAATGAGAAATGTAACATTTAACTTTATATAACGATACACTCACAATGTTTACTCAACCAGCAAATCTTCCTACTATCAGAGGAGATGAATTACAACATCTGGTAGATTGTTTCTGTGAAAAAATGATTGAATTATCAAAAATTATAAAAGGGTGAAACTATGAAGCATCTGTTATTAATGATTGCTCCAGTTATGATCACTTCCTTGTGGGGTTTACCGGGTGAGAAGGGAATGATAGAAAAAGGTACCATCGAAAATCCACCCGTAGCGAAAATGATTCCCAAAGATGTCTCTATTCATGAAGACAGGCGGATTGATAACTATTTCTGGTTGAGGGAGAGAAACAATCCCGAAGTGCTGGATTATCTAAGATCGGAGAATGCTTATACAGAAACCGTGATGAAGCATACGGAAGACCTGCAGACGAAATTATATGAGGAAATGAAAGGCCGGATCAAGGAGACCGATTTGACCGTTCCCGTGAAGATAGATGATTACTACTATTACTCTCGCACCGAAGAAGGAAAACAGTACTCCATTTCTTGCCGCAAACATAAAAGTCTGGATGCCAATGAAGAAATTTTACTGGATCAGAATGAACTGGCGGAGGGTTACGACTATTTTCAACTCGGAGCTTTCCAGATCAGCCCAAACCACCAGTTGTTAGCTTACTCTGTCGATACCACTGGTTCTGAACAGTATACGTTATGCGTGAAGGACCTGAGTACAGATTCGTTACTTCCGGATAAGATATCCAACACCTATTATTCCGTGGAATGGGCCAATGACAATCAGACGCTTTTCTACAATATTCTCGACGAGGCAAAACGACCCTACAAAGTGTTTCGGCATACACTTGGAACTGATCCTGGGGAAGATGTGCTGGTTTACCACGAGGAAGATGAAAGATTCTTCCTTGATATCAAAAAATCCAAAAGTAAAAAGTATCTATTTTTTGTGTTAGAAAGTCAGGTGACTTCGGAGGTTCGTTATCTTGATGCCAACAATCCTACAGGTAGGTTTGAGGTGATTCATCCCCGTGAACACGAACACGAATATTCGGTATATCACCAGGGAGATCGTTTTTTGATTCTGACCAATGATCAGGCGAAAAACTTCAGGCTTATGGAAGCACCAATTACCGGTCCATCCAGAGACAACTGGAAGGAATTTATTCCTCATCGGGAGGAAGTAAAGCTTGAGTACTTAGATGTTTTTCGAGATTATCTTGTTGTGTATGAACGGGTGAACGGATTGAAGAAGATACGCGTGATGGATCTGACTAAAGTTACGGATTACCATCTGGATTTTGATGAACCTGTTTACGTAATCTATGGCGGATTCAATCCCGATTTTAATTCAACAAAGCTGAGATTTACTTATATGTCGATGATCACCCCCAGAACCGTTTATGATTACGATATGGTGAAAAAGACAAAGGAATTGAAAAAGCAGAAGGAAGTTCTCGGGGGCTACGATTCCTCCCTATATCAGACGGAACGAATCTATGCCACCGCCTCTGATGGTAAAAAGGTGCCGATGTCTATCTTGTATAACAAGAGAATGGAAAAAAATGGAAAGAATCCGGTATATCTCTACGGCTACGGAGCTTATGGTTCAACGATGGATCCATATTTCTCCAGCAATCGCTTTAGTCTAATTAATCGTGGATTTGTTTTTGTCATTGCCCATATTCGTGGGGGTGGGTATCTTGGTCGGAGCTGGTATGAGGATGGCAAATTATTGAGGAAGAAAAATTCATTTTCAGATTTTATTTCGTGTGCTGAACATCTCATTGCAGAAAAATATGCAAGTCCTGAACATCTGGTAATTTCTGGGGGAAGTGCAGGTGGACTGCTTATTGGAGCGGTTGTAAACATGCGGCCGGAATTGTTCAAGGCAGTCGTTGCCGATGTCCCATTTGTGGATGTAGTAAACACCATGCTGGATCCAACAATCCCATTGACAGTGATTGAATTCGAGGAGTGGGGCAATCCTGCTGATAATGCCTATTACGATTATATGAAAACCTACTCACCCTACGACAATGTGGAAGCGAAGGATTATCCACATCTTTTGATTACAGCCGGCCTGAATGACCCCCGGGTGCAGTACTGGGAACCGACGAAATGGACAGCCAAACTTCGAGCAAAAAAAACCGACAGTAACATCTTGCTACTTAAAACCAATATGGGCGCAGGGCATGGCGGTCCTTCGGGTCGTTACGATTATTTGAAAGAAATCGCTTTTGAGTATGCATTTATTCTGGATGTTTTGGGGATGGGAAACCTTAGTGAATGATTGAATGGAAATCACAACGGTAGTTTCAGAATTAATCGTTTGTGACTTTTACATTTCTAACATTGCCTAAAAAGATATAAAGTGATTCAGAAGAACTCAACTATTGTATGGCTCCTGAGAGGTGATCCCGCCATTCGCTGGCAGGTATTGAGATATCTGCTGGACGCTGACCCTGTGGCCGTTGATACAGAACGAAATCTTGTTGCTCAAAAAGGGTGGGGAGCGAAACTTTTAGCTCTTCAGGAAACACATGGACAGTGGGGTGGAGGGATTTATTCACCAAAGTGGACTTCCACCACTTATACAATGCTTCTGCTTCGTCGCATGGGACTTCCTTCCCAACACCCACAGGCACAGAAGGCATGCAGATTGCTTCTTGAAAAAGGGTATTATCACGATGGCGGTATAAATTACTCTGCATCCATCCATCACAGCGAGACGTGTATTACCGGGATGATCCTCTCCATACTTTCCTATTTCAGATACCCTGACGATCGAGTAAATCAACTTGTTGAACATTTGTTGGATCAACAGATGAAGGATGGGGGTTGGAATTGCCAGTCATATAAAGGTGCCACTCACAGTTCGTTTCACACAACCATTTCCGTTCTGGAAGGCTTACAGAAGTATGAGAAGTTCAGTAACGAGAACACTTCTGAAATCAGCGAAGCGCAGGAAAGGGGGCGGGAATTTCTGCTGGCTCATCGTCTCTTTCGGTCGCACAGAACCGGAGAGGTGGTCAATCCAGTATTGACTCGATTTTCATTTCCGCCAAGGTGGCACTACGATATTCTGAGAGCGCTGGACTACTTTCAGGATGTAAAGGCAAAACGTGATCCCCGGCTTGTAGATGCATTAAGTATTGTTAAAAAGAAGCGAAAGAGAGATGGTTTCTGGGTCCTTCAGAACCGACATCCCGGTCGGACGCACTTCGAACTTGAAAAGACAGGTAGTCCAAGCCGCTGGAATACTTTAAGAGCTCTTCGTGTCCTCAGGTGGTGGGAGGGATTTTCTGGAATTGAGAGTTCGGTAGAATAGAACATATTAGATAAAAAGGGACTATGCTCTGTACTCAATGTCAGAACCAGCCAGTGGCAAAAATCATTGGTATCTGTGCAGACTGTCTTCGCCAGATCCCAGAATCGGACTTTTCACCAAAGTTCCATTTTCCTGTTCGCGAGAAGTTTGGTTTGCCTATTCTTCCACCCACTGCCAGTGAAGGTAAACTCTGTCATTTCTGTGGCAACCAGTGCCGCATTCCGCCGGGTGAAAGTGGATACTGTGGAGTGCGTGTCAACCGGGGCGGAAGGATCAGCAATCTCGCACCTAAGAGAAGCGCCCTGGCTCATATGTATCAGGATCCTCTGCCCACTAATTGCTGTGCTGTCTGGTTTTGTGATGGGTCGAAGGAGAGAGGAAACAATCTTGCTGTATTTTTCTATGGCTGCAACTTCAACTGTCTGTTCTGCCAGAATTCTTCACATAAGTTTGTAAAAAGCGCCTCTACAATTTCGGAAGAGCGGATGGTTCAGGCAGCTTTAGATCCTTCCGTTCGATGTGTCTGTTTCTTCGGTGGGTCACCTGAACCCCAACTGCCCTTTGCTATTCGAGTTTCTCGAAGGATCATCAAGGAAAGCGACAACTCCAAACGCATCTGCTGGGAATGGAACGGCTGTGGGAATACTGATCTGGTGCGGGTGGCAGCAGAACTCGCAGTTAGAAGTGGAGGTACCGTCAAGTTTGACCTGAAGTGCCATCACCGGAACCTCAGTAGTGCTATGAGCGGGGTGGATAATCAGCAGGCTTACAAAAATTTTGCCAGGATAGCAAAAGAGTTTTCAGACAGCAACTTTCTTACAGCCACAACATTACTTGTCCCCTACTATGTGGATAAAAAGGAGGTAGAAAGCATCGCCAGATTCATTGCAGAAATCGACCCTCAGATCCCCTACTCCCTCCTTGTCTTTCACCCGGACTTTATGATGAACGATTTGCCCATTACCCCGCTAAAACAGGTAAAAACCGCAGAGGAAACCGCCCGGAAATACCTGTCCAACGTCAATATCGGGAATAAACACCTGCTGCGGTTTGCGAGTTGAGGAAATGTTTTGTGTTAGCTATATTACAAATCAAACTGTATTGAAAATACAGTATCCAAATGTAGTAAAAAAAGCCAGGGTGATTCTGGCTTATTATTGTTTGCTTCAATATAAAATCCAGTTTTTAATGGAAACTTTTTTAAATGGTTAAGGTAGAGGTCTAACCACAAGCCCATATTTCGTTACCAGTTCCCTACTGCTTTCAACGAAACGTTCATCACCATAGTCATTGATGAACTGAAGGGCGCCTCCCCTAAATGGAGCAAAACCCAACCGAATATGCTTCCGGTATTGGTGTCAGCAACACTCCTTATAATTCCCTCGAAATTCTACGAAGACCAAATGTAAGCCAAAGATATCCTATCCCTGCCGAAAAAATCAT
>JACNLN010000161.1 GCA_014381485.1 Fidelibacterota bacterium | reverse complement strand
TGACATGCTCGAAATTAATTCCATTCATTTCCTCCGGTAGGGCATCAATGGATTGCTCCACGGGCTCAATTTCCACTTCAACCGTATCAATAATCCCCGATACATAACTAAACCACAAAGTATCGATCAGCACATCAATAGCAATAGAATCATCCAGCGTCAGGGAAAGAAATTGATTACTGGAAATAGCTAAGGTGGATGTGTAATTCACTTTCTGATCATCCTTGTCCAAATTCAGGCTGTATCCAGACAGATCAATGGTTTGCTGTGTTGGTTCTGTTGATGATGTGATCTGGAACGAGGTTTCCAGACTAAAGCTGTCCATTGTCAGTTCATCGATCATGAATAGAACATCCGCTTCCAGTCCTATAAAATTCTGTATGGTCAACTGGATCTGTCCAGAGTTGATCAAGGCTGTTTCTACTTTGGTATCATTATCTAGTTCAATTACATCTTCTTCCACGATATCTTCCTGGCTTACGTAGCCCGTCACCGCATTAAAGGTCAGTTCCGGTAGATTGATGGCCACATTGATGGAATCATTGAGATAATAGGTATTGGACCCGGATTGTGTTATCGTTGTTGTATTGTAAGTTAGACGCTGATCCTCAAGGCTAACTGGCTGCAGGTCATAGCCAATCAAACTGATGGAGTGTACGTTTTCGTTAGGATTAATGGTCAATACTGTATCGAGACCAATACCGCCGCGAACCAGTTCAGGTACCATCAGCTGTACATCCGCTACACCACCGATATTATTATTGATTACAAGATCCATCTGACCGGCCGATATGGATGCGCTCTGGATCTGCGATTCTGATTCGATAGAGATATCTCCTTCTTCGATTATCGTCTGAGATTCGATTTGCCCTGTAACCTCACTGAAGAATATGTCTGTAATAGTCAGGTCCAGTTTTACATTATCAGTCTGGGATATTGTGACACTGTTCGGGTCAGTGTTATTGGTAGTAATCAGATAATGATAATCAAGGCGTTGATCTGCATAATCCATAGTCATGGTCCAGCCAGCCATATCCGCTGTCGGTACGGAAAATGTTCCTGTTTCCAATTCAATATTTTGTGTGAATGTGGAATCCACCGTACCAAAATACAGGCTGGGGATAACCAGTTGGACATCCCCAGTCAAGGGTAAATTATTGGTTACTGCAATATTCAGATCTCCGCCGGACATAACTGCTTCTTCCACTACTGTTTCCGATGGAGCCAATGCAATACTGCTGGTATCAGTTATGGACTGGTCTGGTACAATAGCATTTGCTTGCGTGACCTGGAAATCCCGCGTTGCCAACCCAACACTGAATGTGGAACTTAGATCCTCAGTGGTTACCGTTACTTGCTGCCCTTGTGATCCATTGGATGTGCCCAAAACTACTACCAGCATATCTCCCGGTAAAGTCATACCGCTGACGTCTTGGGTTTTTGTGGAAGAATTACCCGGAGCAATCTCTGTATCCCAAACCAGCCGGAAAATTTGTGTACCGATGCTGCTTTTTACATCAACGTATATGGGTGCACCCAGGGGAATGAATAAATTATTGGTTATGGTTACATCAAAATATCCCGAACTAACATCCGCAGAAGTAAATGAATCAAAACTGATCGATCTCTGTTGGGGAACCATGACCACCGTATCCACAACTAAATCGGCACTGCCTCCGGCGGCTTCAATGGCTTCCCCTATCGAAGAAACTAGGGTCGATGGCATAATATCTGAAAATGAAATAGGGTCCGTTTCTTCCGCACCAATATTATCAAGTTCAATCAGTCCTATCTCTGCATAAATGAGTTCGGAAATATCACCAAGCCCCACAGAATCATAGCCGATCGTGAACATAGTGCTGGAACTATCCACCATTACGGCGCTGGCGTACTGTACAAAACTCTTTTCAATGGGATCGATCTTCAACTGATCACCCACTGTTACTGTGTCAATATCAATAGACTTCTCAAAAACAAAAATCGAATCTCCATTCTCATCAACAGGTATCTTGTGAATTAGGGAATCCTCCAGGAACTCTTCTAAAGTTACTTCAGTCTCAAGGAGTGGCACTTCTACTCGGATTGTCCACGATGGCAAGTTTCCCTTATCAGGTTCATTTAGTGAACATCCAAATAGAAAAAACAATACAAAAACGATGGAAAATTTGAACTGGATCTTTTTCACAATGTTAACTCCCTCCTTAGAAAAATATCGTTAAATATTTTATTTTAATAATAAGCCCTGAATAATTCCCGGACACTAATTCACAATCACAATTTTATATTACTATTGATGATTCCACTATTAAAATACGATAAGATTTCATCTGTTTCAATAAAATATTCTAATAAAATAAAACATATTGAACAGGAAACAACCCATAAAAAGAATTTCGGATAGCAATACATTTTCACCACCCATTATTCAAAAAAACAGAAACAGCTTTACTCAAACATGGGCTACAATGACACAAGTTACAATATTGAATTTGAAATAAAAGTTGGATAAGATTAGAGGACCAATACAGAATTGCAATGGGATGTGGGATTAGACTAAAAGAGAGCAACGACCTAAATTGCCATAACAAAGAGGAGATATCTCCATATAACAGCAGATCTGTTTTTTAGGTTCTAGATGGAATTAATCAGGTAGCGATTTCACGATTTCTCGAAGCCAGCTATTGGGATATCACTTCTCGCGAGGGCGACTGTTTTCATCCTTAACGTACCCATCGTTATATTTTGATATTAAATGCTTGCCCAGTTCCCGTCATCGGAGTGAATTCAAATTTTAAGGTTATTTATTTCACAATAGAAGAAGCAAAAACAAAATTGAAACCTTTTTGTTTCAGTTTTGGAATTTCATCTTTTAATACATCCAGAGTATTTTTCCTGGGGTGGCCGATTCCAATGGCAAAACCTTTTTCACGTACTTTTTCTTCTAATAAAGTCATCTGCTTCTGAACGATTTCGTAATTATCTTCAAAATCAATAAAAACTGACCGCTCAGTCACTAGAACACCGGCTCTCTCCATTTCTGAGACCACAACAGATTTTGGCGTTGTCCTGCTATCCACAAAATATTTCCCCTCCGAGCGTAACACCTGTGCCATCGCCTTCATAACCCGTTTGCTCTCTGTCGCATCTGATCCCTGATGATTATTCATTCCCTGTGCTTGAGGAATTTCAATTAGCGCCATACGCATTCGCTCGCCAATCTCTTTCCGGGAAAAATTTCTCCTTATTAAATAATTTTCCTCACCCACTCGATGGTCTTTCGAATCCATAGGCATATGAATCATCACTTCATAACCGGCATCATCCGCCAACTTCGCAAACTGTTTTGAGTAAGTGTGACCGGGTAACACCGAATATGTAAGATCAGCATCCATCTGTAAAAATTCCTTAACAACTGCGTTCAGATTATAACCAAAGTCATCGATAATAATACAAATCTTTCCAGCGTAAGTAGACATATTGGGGGTACAAATAACTGAGGCAAATGGTTTATTTTCCGAAATCAGCTTCAGACGTACATCTCCACCTGTTTTTGAGATGGTGATTTCACCAATATTAATCCTCTTTCCCTCCAAATAGTGGTTGAGCTGAGATGCAATATCTTCTGGAGTGTATTTCCGGTGATACAGGTACTCATATGTTCGGGGAAAAAATAAACCTGATGATCGAACAAATATCAGGTTTAGATCTTTATCAATCTGATGAGTTGTCACCACCTCTTTCCAGATGGTTTTGGGTGATAAGCGAATTTCTTCAAGAACTCTACATTGCTTGTGGATGTTTATGGCAAGAATTATTAGAAGTATGATAACTATCAGTAAATAAAATTTTTTCAGATTGCGATCCTGATTTTTAGATGTCATACAGATTAATATAGAAAATAAATTAAGGTAATGTGATTCTAAAGTCAAACAGATGGGGAATCCCCAATTGATGGGATCCCACTTCAAGACCATAACCAAATTCAACCCGCCGCCAATGAATACCCACACCCGCTCCAACAGAAGTAACCCGGTCAGAAAAACGCGTTCCTAATGTTAATCGAAATGCTGAATGGAGAATTTCTCCTGATACCCGAAAAACTGTACCATGAAATTTTGATACCTCCCCACTCACAGTTATTGATGACTTTATCTCACTATCAGAGGGTTTGTACAATGGAGAGGTTTGGAAGGTGATCCCAGCTAAAAACGCTGCAGGCAGCTCTGATGCTTTATCCATAAGTTCACTCATTGTACCTATATTTTGAACTGACGCTCCCACAGACAATCTATTTTTTAATAACGGCATCCATAGACCAACATCAACCCCAACACCCGTTGCGTCATAAACGTAAGTCTCAGTCCGTATCCACCGGGTTGTAGCTCCAATGTGCAATCGATTAAGTCGACAACCCCATACAAGTTCCACAGCAGTCCCGGAGGCATTGAATAGAGAAAGATATTCATCTATGGGGGTGGTTGTTCTGAATTCGATATCCGTTAAAACCAGTTGTCGAATACCAAAACCGAATACACCGCCTATTAAAGGATTCGTAAGTAAAAATGAACTCCCTCGACTACCTGCCAGCCATGTATTATAGCCAAAATAAAGGGTAGTACCGGCTGATTGAACAACCAGTGCAGGATTGCCATGATAAAGAAAGGCATCACCAGAAAAAGAAGCTGAAAATCCCCCCATCGCCACTTCTCGTGGTGTGGATGGAATAGTTAAAAATCTCGTACCAATTGCTGTCAATTGATGAAAAGATAGAACAAAAAAGATGACTGGTATAACAATCTTTTTAGCATGGATAATTCGCCAC
>JACNLN010000174.1 GCA_014381485.1 Fidelibacterota bacterium | reverse complement strand
CAAATAATTTCATCAAGACAATTGTTTTGGAAAGATATGAAATGCTTTTTCTAATTATTTCTGAAGCAGAGTAAAAACTTTTGTAACTTTTACCAGAAAATATTTCAACTGAATATGTATTATTGTTATTTTGGTTCGCAGCTTTGAATAAGGGGAAGATATGAGAAAATCAATTAGTACAAATAAACTGTCATTAGCTTTACGGCGAACACATATAACCATTTTAATTGCAGGACTCTTAAGTGTACTCACATCTCAGGATATATCCACAACTGAACAAATTTATCGAACACCGCCACAGGAAATAGTAGATATAGTAGATGCACCTCCAACACCTGCTGTATCCATCAGTCCAACTCGAGACTGGATGCTCATAATGACCAAACCCAGTTTTCCTTCCATTGAAGAACTGGCAGAGCCAGAATTAAGACTTGCAGGACTGCGTATCAAACCCCGTACAAATGGAAAAAGCCGCATTCGTTACTACACCGGTCTTATATTGAAAAAAATTGATGATTTAACCAAAAAACCTATTACTGGCATTCCTCAAAAGGGTCGAATTGGAAATGTGCGGTGGTCACCAGATGGAAAACACATTGCATTCACCCTCACATTAGACGATAGAATTGAACTTTGGTCAGCAGATGTGCATTCTGGTAAAGCAAAACGGCTGACAAGAAAGAAATTAAATAGTGCCTACGGTTCTCCCTATCAATGGCTTTCAGATAGTAAAACACTTGTTTGTAAAGTCATACCATCTCGCCGAGGAGATCCACCCACACCTCCGAAAATTCCTACTGGACCTGTTATTCGAGAAAATATCAGTGGAAAAGCACCAGCACGAACCTACCAGGATTTATTGAAAAATCCTTATGATGAAGAATTGATGGAGTATTATCTGATATCCCAAATTGCACTGATACCATTGAAAGGCAGGGACAAGATCATCGGTCCAACAGGTCTCATCACTGATGCTGATCCTTCACCTAATAGCCAATATATCCTCATCGAAACCGTTAAACGTCCATTTTCCTATTTAGTCCCAATCAACCGATTCCCCAGACTAATAGAAGTGTGGAACCTCAAAGGTCATGTTGTCCATACTGTAGCAGATGTACCATTGGCAGAGAATATTCCCATCAGTTTTGGGGCGGTCAGACCAGGCAAACGATCAGTATATTGGCGCTCGGACAAACCAGCAACTCTGCATTGGACAGAGGCACGTGATGGCGGAGATCCAATGGTTGAAGCAGAATTACGTGACGAGGTATTTATACAAGAAGCTCCATTTGATAACCCACCTATTTCATTAGTTACATTAGCCAACAGGTATGGTGGAGTAATGTGGGGCAATGATGATCTTGCTATTGTAAGAGACTGGTGGTGGAAGACCCGCAACAGTCGTGCAATCTTAGTGCGACCCAGTTCGCCAGACACAGAACCACACGTGTTATTTGACCGTTCCTGGGAAGATCGATATAACGATCCCGGAAGACCTCTCATGAAACCAACAGAAAGTGGGACATATGTACTCCAAATTGCGGAAGATGGCAAAACGTTATTTCTGAAAGGTGAGGGAGCTTCTCCCGAAGGTGATCGGCCCTTTCTTGACAAATATGATTCAGAAACAGGTGAAACAAATAGACTATGGCGTTCAGAAGCACCCTATTACGAGCGGTTCGTCAATTTCTATGATGATAAGAAAACGCTTATGATAATCAGTCGTGAGTCACCCTCCAATCCACGAAACTACTTTTTGGAAGATCTGATTAGTGGATCAATTTATTCACTCACAGATTTTCCTCATCCTTATCCAATGCTACTCGGGGTCCAAAAAGAATTGATACAGTATGAGCGTGCTGATGGTGTAAAACTGAATGCCACCCTTTATTTACCACCTGACTATACAAAATCAGAGGGACCACTTCCCACGTTACTGTGGGCTTATCCACGTGAATACAAAAGTGCTGATGCAGCAGGGCAGGTGTCTGATTCACCTTATCGCTTCCTGCGGATATACTACGGATCACCGCTACTCTGGCTCACTCAAGGCTTTGCTGTGTTAGATGATCCAAGTATGCCCGTTGTTGGCGAAGGAGATGAAGAACCCAATGATACATTCGTTGAGCAATTGGTATCCAGTGCAAAGGCAGCTATTGATGAAGTTACAAGACGTGGTGTAACTGATCCGAAAAGAGTAGCCATTGGAGGCCACTCCTATGGGGCGTTTATGACAGCCAATCTATTAGCACATTCAGATCTGTTCCGAGCAGGAATCGCCCGTAGTGGAGCTTATAATCGTACACTCACTCCATTTGGTTTTCAATCAGAGGAACGTACATTGTGGCAAGCGCCAGAAATATATTTTACCATGTCACCTTTTATGCATGCAGATAAAATCAACGAGCCCATGCTTCTTATTCACGGAGAAGCCGATAATAATTCGGGTACCTATCCAATGCAGAGCGAGCGATTATATCAAGCTCTAAAAGGGCATGGGGCAACTGTACGATTGGTTATGTTACCGCATGAAAGCCATGGCTACCGAGCACGTGAATCAATTATGCATATGCTCTGGGAATCAGCGGAGTGGCTCAATGAATACGTGAAAGATTTTATTCCAAAAGAATAAGTGATATTAATCAATGAAACAACCTGTCATTCTAATTATCGATCAGGGAACATCCTCCACAAAAGGCTTCATTCTTAACAGACATTTTCAACAAATTTATTCAGAAAAGATACCTCATAAGATTACCCGATCCAAACCCGGTCGTGTGGAATGTGACGCTGCAGAAATAGCAGAAGGCTGCCAAACATTGTTACACTCCCTGGCGAATATCTGTGCTAACCATTCCCTTTCACCTGCCGGATTGGGTATGGCTTTTCAGCGATCCACATTTCTATTCTGGGATCGTACCACGAAAAAACCGCTAACCCCAGCCATGAGCTGGCAGGATACCCGGGCTCATAATGTGGTAAATAGAATGAATGAACATCGTGAGTGGATTCAACAAACCACAGGAATTCCCCTTACTGCACATTTTGGTGGACCTAAATTTTTACACTCGATTCAAAAACATCCTACCATAAAACAAAAAATCCTCAATGGTGATGCGATATTTGGTCCCTTAAGTTCATTTGTTACTCACACCTTAACGGGAAATCTGGTACTGGATGAATCCATTGCAGGACGATCTCTTTTACTAGATCTACAAAAAGTGGTCTGGGATGAGAAGCTTTTGGACCTATTCCATGTTCCAACAACCTGTTTACCTGAACTCACTCCAACGGTGACCACATTTGGAAATGTAAATAACATCCCGCTACTTTGTGTTATTGGCGATCAGCAGGCATCCGTTATCGGTCAGGGTCGCTGGAACAGAGGTGATGTAGCTATGAACTACGGCACATCCGGATCCGTACTTATGAACAGCGGAAACGAGGTAACAATTATCCCATCTCTGTTGACCAACATTCTCTTTTCCACTTTCGATAAACGTTATTTTCTGCTTGAAGGAACGATTAATGGCGTGGGTGCATTATTTCGATGGTTAGAAAAGTATCTGGATATTCCTCACAGAAAAATGAAATGGGAAACACGCTGTACTGAGTCCACTGATGGCATAATGATCCCGGGTATCAACGGTCTGGCATCTCCCTACTGGACTAGCGAATTCGAAACCAAGTTTTTTAATCTATCCTCTGGTATCCATCCCAATAAATTTGTTCGGGCAGGGATGGAATCCATTGGATTTTTAGTGTATGATATCTACGAGATAATTCGAAAAGAATCCAACATCACCTTTTGCGATATTACCACTTCTGGTGGCAATGCCAGACCTCCCCTGCTTCAATTTATCGCAGATCTGCTTAACATCCCAGTCCACGCTTCTAAGGAGAAAGATATGACTGCACTGGGTGTGGCAAAGCTTGTTGCAGGTCAGCTCTGGGGGTTTGATAATATGCGAAGATATGAAAAGAAAGCTCTTGAAAAATCATACACATCTGCTATGTCTCCAGTAGAAAGAAATAAAAAAATTCAACAATGGCAAAATGCTCTTCAGGCGTTGAATATTCATCCAAAAACATAATTGGAGGTAAATATGTCAGATCAAAAGCAATCCTATCCAACCCGCGATGAGTCGTGGGAACTTCTGTGCGAATATACAAAATCTGACTCCCTTCGCCGTCATGCTCTGGCGGTGGAACACATCATGCGCAGACTGGCAGAAAAGTACGGGGAAGAGCCAGACCTGTGGGGTATCACGGGACTTCTTCATGACTTTGATTACGAAAAATACCCTACTGCTGAAGACCATCCCTATCAGGGGAACAAGATCCTTGAGGAAAAGGGATATCCCGAAGAGATACGGAAAGCAATTATGGGTCATGCGGATTATACAGGAGTTCCTCGTGATACTCTCATGGCTAAAGCCCTTTACTCATGTGATGAACTTGCTGGTTTCATTTTTGCTGTTACCTACGTCAGACCATCAAAGTCAATTCACGAGGTAAAGGTCAAATCGGTCACAAAGAAGTTAAAGCAGAAAAGCTTTGCTGCCAGTGTTAATCGTGAAGAAGTAGAAGCAGGGATTCAGGAACTTGGCGTGGAAAGAAGTGAACACATCCAATTCATTATTGACGCTCTGAAAGAGAAGGCTGAGATTTTAGGTCTGGGAGGAATTTAATCTATAGTTCTCGAATATTTCATAGGGAATAATATGTTTCACATAAATGA
This sequence comes from Fidelibacterota bacterium, assembly GCA_014381485.1. Taxonomy (GTDB): domain Bacteria; phylum Fidelibacterota; class Marinisomatia; order Marinisomatales; family CAZVFT01; genus JACNLN01. The sequence continues at coordinate 87 of JACNLN010000174.1, read as the reverse complement.
GTCTACTCCAGAAAGGGGTTTCACAGAGTGATCCCTTCGGGAAAAACCCCTCAAATGTTGTTTTTCAACCTTAACCCCGCCCTAAAG
>JACNLN010000138.1 GCA_014381485.1 Fidelibacterota bacterium | reverse complement strand
GTCTGTCTATAATGTAGTGCTTTCTTTCTCTATAGCCCCGTCATTCATGGCGGGGTTACAGATACTGCAAACATTCTGACGCCGTTCACGGCGTTGTAAACGCTTAATATTCCAAATGATAAGGGCATGAATGCCCTACTGGAATTTTGGCACATTCAAATCCCAGCCCTGAAGGGCTGGGCTATTGAAACAAAAACTCGTGACTTTATAGACAAACACTAGTTAATCCATATAGGATTTGTATAACAGAAGTGAAATTCCCTATCATCACTTTGTGTACTCAGAGTTCCCCGGATATACCCTTTTGCTGATCCAGCATTGAAATTAAAATTAACTGTCTTTTCATAGGTTCGTTTATCAAATCGGAAAGATTTTAATTCTAACTCTCGACCGTTCTGAATATCCCCCCAAAACAGAGCCAATTCTATTAATTGACCAAATTCAGTATTTGAAAAAGAACTGGCTTTAATACCAATAGTATCTCCATTAATAGACTCACCATAAGAACAGCTTGACATATTTGTTGATGCCTTAATCGTTAGAAGAGGACCATCTGAAATAACACATTTTCCTCGCTTCAGGGAACTGATGATAGATTCAACCGTTGGAGTAGATTCCATTAGAACACCAGTTCTGCATTTTCCAAAAATTTGATCTTTGTTCTCCAACAGGCTCACAGTGGGAAGTTTTATTTGATGATATATATTAAAATTGCCATGAGCATCATTTCCAGCGTAGATAAAGGTTTTTTTTCCTTTTAAAAGCAGTTTTTTCCAGTAATGAAGTCCTTCATCAAACTCCTTTCCGAAAAAGCCATTGAGAATTTGAAATCTTGACATGCCGGGCACATTAAAATCTTCTTCTTCCCATATTCCGCGGTTGAGAAGTAATCTACCAAGAAATGTAAATATTGCTCTTGGGTGCGCAGCAATAACCAGTCCATTTTTACCAACATGATGAACAACCTGTCTAACGGTCATTTCTGTCTGTGTGTTAAACCATATTTCAGCTCCATCACCAGATCCGGGGATAAAATCCAGATGATTCAATACCAGTATATGGACATTTTTTCCAGTAGAATTTTTGCAGGTAACTTCTTCAGATGGAATTAGTAAAGGGGAATTATCTCGATTTAATCTTTCAATTATGTGACGGGAGTCGTCCCACTTTTTAAGATCTGGATCGTTTTTATTCCATGTTTCCTGAAGATCATCCAGGTCGTAGGAATGATCGGTGATGCAGACGAATGATAATCCCAAAACCCCGGCAATTTCCTGAGTTGCATCCAGAGGAGCGCCGAATTCAGCAAAGTCCTCTGTCAGGTTGGAATGATAATGAAGGTCACCCCAGTGCCATCCAAACTTTTTACCAGGAAGTGGATCCTGTGAAATGTATGTCTTCAGGGGACGTTTCTTAAGACCCTTAAAGTTATGGGTGTAACATTGCTTTATTTTACCCTTGATTTCATAGACAATTGTGGTGTGAATAGTACAGTGATTCGAGAATTGTTCGACATCAACCTGGATAATTTCATACCACCACCGGGTATCAATATTTATATTTTTTATGAACACAAATTCTTGGGATAATTCATTTGATGATCTGATTTGAATTTTTATAGAGTGAAGTCGAATGGGAAATCGGTGGGCATCTTTTATGAGTATGAGGATGGGGAGGGAGTTTCCAGATTCCAGACGGTATGGAGCATCTGAGATGATTTCTGGTTCGCGAATATGATATCGACTGAAGGGAAAAAAGGGAAATCGGTAATGAATCTCAGCGTAGAGAATGATACCGATAAAGAGAGACATAAACTCAATGTTTTCACAGCCCAGCATCAATATGAAAATTGCAATCAATATAGTAATTACTCAAGGAAAAGTAGTTGGTGAGTTGTAACTTGTGAATTGGTGACTGGTAACTGGTGGAGCGGTAACTGGTGGAGTGGTGGATTGGTGGAGTGGTGAGGCCTCGGCCCTGGGCGTTCCTCCACGGGGAGTCTGTAGTCATAGCCGTTCCGGCAACGGCTCAGCCCGTTGGGCGTTACGCCCAGAGGGAGAGGCCCGACGACGAGCCCTGGTGTAGTATAAAATACCACTAACCAGTTACCATTAACCACTAACCAGCTACCATTAACCAATAACCAGAACCACGGAGAGCTGTCCCTACCAAAAACTAAACTCGCACTTAGATATAGCCATTTTGTGTAGAAATTGAGATCCAATTTCTGTTTCAATTTGAATACAAATAGTAGAAGGCGAATTGTCTGCTCCTGATTTTTATTGACTTGATTCAGGATTTTATTTTTTCTTGAGAATCCTCGCTTTTTTTGTTGGTTTTTAAGACAATATTATTTGATATTATATTACATTAAACATTAAGTTCCATTGAAAAGCAGTTGAATCAAATGAGTTAATCCAGTATATTAAACGGGGTGTCTAGATCTCTCATCGGTTTGTTTGGAATTATTTATTGTAATTGTTTAAGATAGGAAATGTTTTGATCGATAAAAATGTAATAAGTGGGATTAGAAATGGAGACTAATTGCTGGCTGTATGTAAGTTAGATAGCAGTATATATTGGAATTAAAATATAACCGACCTTTATATGTATCAATTTTAGAAAAATGTTGGACAACAATAATTACAAATAACGAGGAATAAAATGAAAAAAGATGATATTATGGAAAAAGGTATAAGTAACGCTAAAAAATCAATGCCAGTTGATATCGTAAAAGATTGGATTTCTGTTATTGAAAGGCAACTGACTGATGATAGAAAAATAAAAGATAATACGAATAAGGATGTAATGTATAAGATTAATGGTTTTAGGGAAAATTTAAAACTACCTGTATATAGAATTAACCATAAATATTTCCTTTATAGAATAACAAACGGAAGATTGAGAAGTGATATAATTGCATACGAAACTTTAAGTGGTAAAAAATTAAAATACAATCAAAAAGAAGACCAATATTTAATAGAAAAATATTTAATTGATAAGTTTAAAGAAAAGCATAAAGAGTTAAAGAACTTATTAAAACAAAATGGACAGGAAGACCCTCTTATTTCAAGATGTGATGGTGTTCTGATTAATGGAAACAGGCGGTTAGTTGCGATGAGACAATTATCAACAGCACCCCAACATAGAGATTTAAGTAATGTAAAAGTAGTAGTATTACCTAAAGATACAAGCGAAAAAGAGATTAGACAAATTGAGAGGAAGTTACAAATTCAACCCAAAGGAGATGCACCATATACCGATTTTGATAAAGCAGTTCTGATGTTGGAATGTGAAAATTTATATAATTGGTCTATAGAAGATCAGTTGAAGGACGATGACACTTTTGCAGGACTGGAAGAAGATGAGTTCAAAAAGAAAATGAATGATTACATAAATAATTTCATTGTTCCGTTAAAATTCACTAATGAGTACTTATCCAGATTACATGCCAGCGATGCTTATAGTTTAGTAAGAGGTAAAATGGGCAGAAGATGGCAGGCTATGCGTGAGTTTTCCAAATATTTTGAAAATTTAAGAACTAATTTTTGGAAAACTAGAACAAAAGCAGGAATAAAAAAGAAGGAATTATCTAAAATAAAGAGTGCTGCCCATTATATAATTAGAAAGCAAGATTTTGGATATGCTTTTAGAGATTTAAACAGTGCTATGCGGGTATTCAAGAAATGCTTGTCCAAGAAAGAAACCAGAGAGATTTTATTTGATCTTAATGATATAGAAATGCCTATATATCCTGAAGAGTGTTCAACATTAGAAGATCTTAATCGGTTTGATGAAAAATGGAAGTCCAATACCAATCAGGGTATCAAAGTAGAAAATATACTGAAAAAGGCTAATGGGATTTATATAAGTAAAACTGAACATAGAAGTATGATTGATGAGATAAGAGAATTCCGAGATTATTTATATAGTGAACAGTTTAATGAAAAAGAATTGGAAAATATTTTAAAATCTTTCCGTATGGAAGAAATAAAAGAAGTACATGATTTATTTTCCGATATAAATCAAGTTGTCCCAGAAATGAAAAACATGTTCTGGACTAAATTTAAGGGTAAAGAAAAAGAGTATATAGAAGCCTGTAAAAGATTAAAGAAAAAGTTTAATATAAATAAATAATTTGATCAATTTATTTATAGATAATAAAGAAATTGTAATTGAAGGGGATTTATCTTCACTAAAATATTATCAACTTCCTGTCCATTTAGATTTAGATTACAATAAAATTGATGGCCTATATAAAGCTCCTTTTTCAAAGAATAATCTTATTGAAACAATTTTATATTATAAAACTGAGGGAATTAAACTAAATCTGTCAAATAAAGTATCTTTAATTTTTAATAATTTTAAACTATCTAAACAAGTATTTGAAGAAAATTTTTACAAAGCTAGGGATTATAAAAATGGTAAATATGATAAAAAAGAGTACAATCAATATATCAGTTTTTTAAAAGATAACTTAAAGAGACAATTATACGATCATCAAAAAAAAGCTTCTTATCACCTTTATTTATTAAAAAATGCTGCTAATTTTTCTGTTCCTGGAAGCGGTAAAACTAGTGTTGTTATTGCTGCTTATAAAAAAATGTTGTCAGATGGTGTAGTGGATCATTTATATATTGCAGGACCAGCCTCAAGCGCTAAACCTTGGAGAGATGAATATGCTAAAACAGTTGGATTAGAACCTAATTATATAAAATTATCAGGTCTGGATAAAACATTAAGGAAAATTTATTACTATGGAGAACACAGAAAGGAAAAAATGTTTTTTACTACATACAACACTATAAACAATGATAAAAGACATATAAAATATTTA
>JACNLN010000191.1 GCA_014381485.1 Fidelibacterota bacterium | reverse complement strand
ATTATTTTGTGAAAATTTGATCTGAAAATTATCACTGAAATTTAATATTAAAAAGTGGTTCTTAATCGATTAGGCGAAAGCAGAACAGGCCAGCCGGGTGCCTGACTGATTTATGTGGGTAAGGTCGCGCACAGCGTCTAAGCTGAAACCGAAACTGAAACCTGTCTAAAGTTCCCTTGGAAAACGTGCAGAGGTGAGAATACCTTCAGGTGTTATATAGGTAAATCAACCATCAGTGAAATCAATACACATCAAGATAAAAGACGAAACACACACTTCGCAGGCGTGTGGTACTTTCCCCTTATTTATTACTTTTACGAATATCTCATAACTCAATTCTTCTCAAGATGATACAGCAATAACCTTAACTCAAGCTTAACAATTCTGCGATAGACATTCAATTAATTCGACATATATTCATAACTTGTATGACGTAAGTTGTTGTTTTTATTATATAATTATTTTGCAGCTCTTCTTATATTCCAGTAACATATTCATCCGACAAATCGTTAAGAAAAATAAAGGCTATCAAAAAACCTTCGTCTACCATACCCTCATGGAATCCTTCCGAACCGAAAAAGGTCCCTGACAAAGAATGCTCCTGCCTCTTGGTAAACTGTTCATCCCAAGAGATAAATGGAAACCTCTGGCTAACCGCATCGAAGAAATTGTTACCGGGCAACAATCCCTTATCCACAGCGATGAAGAAGTCGCACTGGATTCCCTTCGCAACTGACTGCCTCGCACTGTTGGTGCAGAACACGTCTGTCTAGCTATTATATACCGCATTTGGATTCCTAACATTCTTTCCCTTTCATTTTGTGTAACACTGCCGAACAAGAACAATTTCATAGGGTGGTTGCTGAAGCGTTATCTATAAACTCAAAACCTTTGAGGTTGAAATAGATTAGTCCATGATAAATCCGTAGTGACCACAGCGATATTCTAATTGAGTGTATATTTTAGTAAGTTAAATTTGCAGTTAAACCTGGGTTAGGTAGAAAAAAATATTGATGATAATTCTAAACCCCACTCCCTCTGATCTTTCTGCCTTAATCTTATGAAACTTCTGGAAAGTGATTTTAATCACGCAGAAGAAAGTAAATGTTGAATAAATATTCTGATTAAGGTAAATTGACAAATAAATAAATATATTTATTCAGCCCAAACAGAATAAGGAGAATATGCAATGAAAAAAGTGAAAAATATACTGTTAATGTTGTCTATTGTTACAGCAACTTCGTTATTCGCGACACAGTATTATGTAGTGGGGGAAGTATTTACTCAATCCTGGTGAGGGTACTGTCCTGACGCCCGGGCCGGGCTGAGGCAGCTTTATGAAAACCACGATTATGTAATTCCATTAATCTGGGAAGGAGACCAAAACAATAGTCCCAATTATTCAAATAGAGCAAATATGTATGGTGTAAGTGGTATTCCTCATGCTCAATTCGGTGGGACCGAATCCATTATTGGTGGTGGGACAGATATGTATCCTTATTATCTTCAAGTTTATAATCAACTTGTTGATACCAATAGCCCAATGAGTTTAGATGTCATTATGAATACAAATTCTACAGGTGGAGTTGATATTGACGTAAGTATAGAGTTGACAGGGGACATAACGGTATCAGATAATAAACTGATATTTATTCTTACCTATGACTATGGCGGGGCTAACTATTTTTGTACCGTTACCAGATATTATGATGAAAACTTCACATTAACCTCTGCTGGTGAAACTGGAGATTTCAATTACAGTTTTGATCTTGATAATTCATGGGATTTATCGAAAATAAAAGGTGTTGTTATTATTCAGACATTTTCTGGTAACCTTGTCATTCATCAGGCAGGTATGACAGAATTGACACCCGATGCTTCCTTTACTGGAATCGTTACAGATGCTTTCAATTCCGAACCTATTGAAGGAGCTACTGTCACTGCCGGATCGTTTGAAACTACGACTGGATCATCCGGCACATATACATTAGAAGTCATTGCCGGTACTTATGAGCTTACATGCAGTGCAGAAGGTTATTACGATAAAACAGTTGAAGCTGTAGCTATAACAGATGACATCACTGAAGTTAATTTTGCTCTTAATGCAATGTTATTACCACCTCTTTTCCTGGAAGCAAATGTGGATAGTGGTAATGTAACTCTTAGTTGGTCCATCCCCGCAATTCCCACGGCAGATCTTGAAATTGTGATACAAACTGACAATTATCCCTCCGAAACTTCCTGGGATCTGGTAAATGAATATGGTGACTTTATTGCTGGTATTAATCCTGGTGATTTACCAAGCAGTAATACTTTATATAGCTGGGAATTGGAAATAGAATTGGGTACATATACATTCACAATTTATGACACATATGGTGATGGAATTTGCTGTAGTTATGGGCAGGGTTATTATAGTTTATTATTAAACGGCACAGAAATTGCAAATGGTGGTGAATTTGCTTATTCCGAAAGTGTCACATTTACTGCTGATGAGCCTACAATGCGAGATTTGTTGGGTTACAATGTGTGGCAGGATGATAATGAAACTCCCGTAAACGGTGAGATCTTAATTACAGATCTTTTTTATACTGTTACCGGTCTTATTAATGGAACGTACACTTTCGCAGTTTCGGCTGTTTACACCTCTGGTGAATCTCCACATTCTGATCCGGTGGAAGTAGAAGTTACAGACGCTACCATTGAAATGGCTATGTCTCATTTTGGTGGTTGGAATATGGTGGGATTGCCAGTAATTGTGGAGGATACTGGTTACTTAACTTTATTCCCAGACGCTATTGAGGGGACATTATATTCTTATGATGCAGGTTATGTTCAGGAGGATGCCCTAAATACAGGGACGGGTTACTGGCTTCGTTTTCCGGATGTCGGTTCCAATATAATCACCGGCTATGGACTAAATGAGGTCACCATAGGACTGAGTGAAGGTTGGAATATGATTGCAGGTATAAGTTCGACGGTTCAAGTAAGTGACATTAATGATCCATCTGATGTGATTATTCCGAACACGTATTACACGTATGATGAAGGATACATCTTATCAACTACAATTGAACCAGGAAAGGGTTACTGGCTTCGTGCCAGTGGTGACGGTGAGATTACAATTTCGACTGAAGTAATGGCAGCTAGAGAGACATTTGTGGATCATCTAAAGGGAGCCAACAGTCTGAAGTTTTTTAATGGATCTGGAAAGTCAAATATATTGTATTTTGGTGTAACAGTTCCTGAGAAGGAACGTCTTTCTTACAGCTTGCCGCCCGTGCCTCCAGCCGGCTTTGATGTGCGATTTGCCAGTGATTTGAGGTTTGCTGAGGAATCAGGTGAGATTGAGGTGATGAACAACACAGAATCTCTCATCATATCATACGCTGTAACGATGGAAGCTGGTGAACACAAAGAGTGGGTACTTCAATCAGAGAATGGTGAGGAGTATGTGATGGAAGGAGAAGGTGAGATTGTTGTAGAATCTCTGGTTGATAGATTCACCTTAGGTAAAATTGAGATTATTCCGAATACTTATGCTTTACATCAAAATTACCCCAACCCATTCAATCCGGTAACAGCAATTCAGTTTGATCTGCCTGATGATAGTTTTGTAACGTTGCGGGTGTACAATCTTCTTGGACAGCAGGTAGCGCAGTTAGTGAATGAGGAACGTCCTGCCGGTGTGTATGAAATAACGTTTGATGCTTGTGATTTAGCATCAGGTATTTACTATTATCAGCTGACCTCTGGAAATACTTCATTAGTCAGAAAAATGTCGGTAATAAAATAAACCTGATGTGTATTCAGAATATTGATTTTTAAAATAACAGCCGAGGTATCGGGTAAAGAATCTATCTGCGTTTAAAAGGATCGCACTGATGAAAATAACAGGTATTATTTCCACCATGTTAATGGGGATTTTAATCTCAACAATACTAGCCCAGAGTTTCACTTTCATTCCGAATGATACCATTGCCCATGTGGATTTAGATAGCATGGTCCAATACGAGTCTACCCTTTCAAATATTTCCGATTCCACAATAACAACTGAAATTATTCGGATGGTAAATGATTTGCCTGAGGATTGGGAATCTATCATGTGTTTGGGGGGGCTCTGCTATTTTCAGGACACAATTATCACCACGTTGGAGTGGGAGGATACCGTTATTTTTCAGCTCGATGTCTTGACGTATAACAGCACCAGCGAAGGGACGGGGCATATTCAAATAGTTGTATTTAATGTAAATAATCCCACTGAAATTGTTACAGTTAATTTTATTGCCACCACTGATTCTTTGAATCCGGGTCCGCCAAATTTCGCAACGGTAATCACCGCCGATGATAATGCAGGAGTTGCCGTTGAACTAACCCTTGGCTTTTCCCCAGATGCCACAGATGGTTATGATCCCGATATTGATATGTATGCGCCTCCAGTTCCTCCCGGTGGATTTGATGTAGCATTAAGGTGGCCATCAGGAACGGGAGATCGATTCTTTACCCAAATATTGAACGGCTCTCTTGATGATACAGTGGAGCATATATTTGATATACAACTTCAATATCCTGATCCACCAGTTATTAACCTGATATGGGATAATACAGAATTACCAGATCTTGGTAATTTTACTCTGGTTGATCCATGGGGTGGTGATAGTGTTAATGTTGATATGACAACCCAGAGCAGTCTGCAGATGACAAATACATACCTAACAATCTTGTTATTAAAGGTAACTCCATTCCCGTCTGAAATATGGATAGAGCCCTCATCTCAGGTTATCTCTTTAACCGCTGGCTGGAATATCTTCTCAACTTATTTTATTCCAGAGGATCTGGATATGCTA
>JACNLN010000152.1 GCA_014381485.1 Fidelibacterota bacterium | reverse complement strand
GGTCTCACCATATATGTAATCACAGCGGCAATGAGACAGAGGACACCAGAAATGATAAATGCCGGCAGCCATGCATCAAGTCCTTTTGTTGCACCTGCATCCTTAAAGACACCCGCCATAATTGGACCGATGATACCACCAACACCGTAGGCGGTAAATACCCAGCCGTAATTCTGGCCAACCGTCTTAGTCCCAAAGAAATCCGCTGTAGCTGTAGGGAAGAGAGAAAAATTACCCCCGAAGTTGAATCCGATAATAGCAGCGCTCAGAAAAAGTAAACCCGGCAGACGACCCATCCAGAAGAAAAGCAGCATCATAACCCCCTGAAGGGCACACATAAAGGTGATGGATAACCTTCTGCCGAGTTTGTCTGAAATGGACCCCCAGAAAATTCGCCCAAGACCATTGGCAATAGAGTAAAATACCGCCATGGCAGTTCCAGCGATGGCGCTAGCTTGAATCTCGGTATATCCCGTGGTTTTCAATGCATCAATACCAAACAGTTTGATAACACCGATTGTCATCAAACCTGCCATTGCACTGAAAATAAACACAATCCATAAGGCATAGAATTGAGGAGTTTTCAGCATTTCACCGGGTTGATATTCACTGGATATCGAAACTGTTTCCCCGGGATTGGATTTTTCCGGTGGTGTCCATCCAGCGGGCACCCAATCTTCTGGTGGATTGATCATAACAGTTGAACCAAGTACCACTGTGATACCAAAGATAATACCATAAGTGATAAAAACTTTCAAGACACCCATGGTTTCAATAAGATGTCCCCAGGAACCCGCCATCTTAATCCAGATGAGTGCACCGAATCCAAATCCAGCTACCGCCAGTCCAGTAATGAGTCCCTTTTTGTCTGGAAACCACTTCATACCCACAGCGATAGGACAGACATACGCCAGACCGATACCAGCACCGCCAACAAGACCAATGAAGATTACCTGTGAGATGAAACTATGACCAAACAGTCCTGCGAGAATATATCCCAGACCGAGTACAATACCCCCTGTGAGGGCTACGATTCGCGGACCGGACCTTGCCTGCCATCGACCGGCAAAAACCATTACCACTGCAAATGTAGCAAGCCCCACAGAAAAAATTACCTGAGTTTGTGTAGCACTGAACTCAAACGGAGTCTTTTTTAAATATGGGGTAAACACAGACCATGCATAAATGGCACCCAGGCACAATTGTATTGCCAGTGCTCCAGCTACCACCCACCATCGATTCATTACATCCTTATTCGATTTCATTATATTCTCCTCTCTTAACAGATTACGTTGTGTGATTTTAATAATGTTAAAGCTTGTAGGTAGGCCTTAATTCCGGCTGCAAATTTATTAGATTTTTACAACATGCTCATAGAATAAAAAAAGAAATTTTTGATAGTAACTCAGTTAAATTACAAATTCCGACATTGTCAAAAACTCTTTGAGACGATGAAAATTGAAAGACACCGACCATGTAGAAACCACATGAAAGAGCGTAAACGCTCTCTCTGTGTTGATGATATTTTTTTACACCCAGCCGTTCACAGGATCCTGAGGATAAACGACGGGGCTATTAAATCATCCCTTTGAACTTTAAATATTCCTAAAAGCCGTCTGTGCTTTCTAAAATATAACCGAATTTCATTCACCAACTTAACGTTTTACAATGATTACTACCGAAACTTCGGGATCCATCATTGCAGTAACTCCCGTCGGTGACCCCTTTTATCAATTGATTCCAATAGAAGTTTATTAAACGATTTCGGGGGTCGCCGACGGTGAAAGAGGAAAATATTTTAAAGCAAAAGTGAAAAAACTATTGATATTTACTATTTTTAGCGTGTAAATTACTTACGAGAAACTTACGAGTATAGCTATGAAACATTTATCACCTAAGCAAAAACGATTCATTGATTTTGTTCGGAATTTTATTCGTGATCACCAGTATCCTCCCTCATTTGAAGAAATCAAAGTGGAGTTGGGTTTCAGTTCGCTGGGAACGGTGAACTGGTACGTTCAGGAGCTGGTAAGGCGCGGTCATCTCCGGCGGGAAAAGGGATTCAACGGGAAGCGGGCTCTTATGCCGGTGGAAGAAACCTCCCGTCTGCCGCTGTTGGGAGTGATTACGGCAGGTTACCCATTAGAAGCAATAGAGAACATCGAAACGGTAGAAGTGCCACCGACTTACATCCATCCGGATAATTTTGTTCTGAAGGTGAAAGGGGACTCAATGCTTGAGGACAATATTCAGGATGGGGATTTTGTTATTGTTCGCAAAGTCCAGGAAGCGGAGCCTGGACAGGCGGTGGTGGCATTTATTAACGGCGAAGCTACTCTGAAACGTTACTATCCGAAATCGGATCGGATTGAACTCCATCCTCAAAATCCGGAGTATGACATCATCACCGTCGTGCCTGAGGATGATTTCCGCATCGGCGGGGTAGTACTTTCCGTTTTTCGAGATTACTATTAATGTGGCGATAGATAGTCGTAATAAATACCTATTATCCAAGACTGGTTTAAAGATTATGACGGATGGTTTATCGTAATTATTTAATGCGTAAGGCTTGCTGTAGGGCCTCCCCATAGGCTACGGCCAGGGCTATGCCGAGGCTTATTTAATAACAGACCGTGATTTGGCATCCTTTACGTTTTACATAATTACGTTTTATAAATAAGAGAATTAAAGATGTGTATTAAAATATGACTTTGCGAATTATACGATTAATATCCGCCGGAGCAATAGAAGGAGTATATGATTCGATCTGTGTTTCATATTCGATTGAGTGATTTTGAGCTCCAAGCAGAGCGAATGCTGGATGCAAGCCTCCGCACCAGAGCCGTGGCGATTATCTCTTCTCACCACCAGAACGGGACCGTTGTTGCTCTCTCGAACGAAGCCCGGGAGGAAGGACTCTGGCCGGGGATGAAAGTATCGCTGGTTCGGAAGATGATGTCTCACAGCGTACAGCTTCTTCCCTATAATGTGGTTTTGTATGACAAAATGAATCGGTATCTCTACAGGATTGTCTCCTCATTTTCTCCCCTCGTGGAGCCGGACGTGTATGGTCAGTTTTTCATGGACATGACGGGAGCGGACCGACTTTACCAGGATTCCCTCCGGGCGGGGAATCTGATCACCCGGGATATTCAGTTTAAACTCAGTCTAAAGAGTCTGGTGGGAATCAGCGGGAACAGGCTTGTGAGTCGCATTTCTACAGCAGTTGTGCCGGAACGGATTCACATGGTAGCGAAAGGGGAAGAACCTCGTTTTCTTGCGCCGCTGGCATCCCCTATTCTTCCATCTGTACAGGAAAAGGCGGTACGGCGGATGATAGACTTTCTCTTTCTTCATCGGGTACGGGACGTGCAGGGAGTGGTGGCGGATTCTCATATTGCCTCTGTGTTGTTTGGTCCTTACAGCAGACGGATTTCTATGGAGTCCAGTGGAGAGGACACATCTGTTGTTAAACCGCCCCGCCTTCGGGATCACATCACGGAGCAGAAAGTACTTGCTGTGGATACTAACGATGAAGGAATTCTCCGAGGCGTCGTTCGAGGTCTGGCGGAACAGGTGGCATTTCAATTACGGCAGCGCCGACAGGTAGCTCACTCTGTGACGGTAGAGGTTCACTACACGGATGGCTTCAAAAACTCTCGGAAAGGGAGCGTGAGTCGGAATGATGACGAGACGGTACGCCGCACCTGCATGGATATGCTCTCTCGGGCGAAAACCCGCCGCAACCGTGTTCGTTCGATCCTTGTTGACGCCACCCGCCTGAAACCGCTTTCGGATCAGCTTGAGCTGTTTGACAGCGCCCCGGAAGATGACCTTCATCTTGCTCGCGCTATGGATCAGATTCGAGAAAAGTACGGATTTAACAGCATCCGATCCTGTGCAATGTCATATGCGTAATGTTTGAAAAACATTAACTTTGAATAGAATGCCGATTAAATACTTGTTATAAAATGGAGTTAAAATAATGATTATCTATAAAAAATATTTGTACACCACTGTTATCCTGAAACTTCACCGTAACCTTGTTACATTCCTAATGCTTAATTTTGCATTCTTAGTTTTCACCGCCTGCCCTGATACCCCGGATGAATATGAGCGGGATACCACCATTTACCTTGAATTAGAAAGCACGGGTATATTTACAGCCAATCTGCGGGTTGGGGTTATTGACACAACAGATGTTTGGATATTTGGTTTATCACGGAATGATTCAATTATTTTAACATCAAACGTAACTGCACCAGATACGATAGTGAAAGATGTTGGACTGAAACCTGCTACAGAATACATATACAGAGCCTACTTTATGGAAGACGGAATAGCTGTTGACTCAAGCCTAGAGGTAACCGCAATAACGGAAGATACCACAAGCCACAACTTTGTCTGGGAGATAGATACGCTGGGAGAATACGGCAGTTACCTGAAGGATGTGGCGATAATAGATGAGAACAATGTGTGGGTAGTGGGAGATATACAGGAAGATGGTGGCCCTTATGGTGTTGCAATATGGGATTTAGAACAATGGTCATTAAAAAAGCTTGAGACTGAAACTTCAAATGTTCGACCTAGAGGAATATGGGCTTTTTCTGATAATAATATTTGGTTTGCATCCGGGAGTATATATCATTGGGATGGAAATGAGACAACGTTAGAATGGCTTAGAGATATTGGAACAGGTGAAACGGTAGAGAAGATATGGGCATCTTCTCAATCAAATATATTTTTCGTTGGAAATGAAGGCACCATCGTCCACTACGACGGCAGCGGGTTTGAGAGGATGGAGAGTGGGACAGACACACCATTGAGGGACATTTGGGGGCTGGATAAAAACA
>JACNLN010000189.1 GCA_014381485.1 Fidelibacterota bacterium | reverse complement strand
AGTTATTCATTTGAGTTTCTCCAACAATTCCAGTCCGTCTTTATCAAATTTGGTAAAGGCAGAAATCTTTTTACCCAAATCTTTCAGCGATGCACCGGAGTGGTAAATTTCTTTCTCATCAATGATGATGAATCTGTCGTGGTTATTTTTTAGTTCTTTAACTTTTACAGGTTCATATTGCTCATTAAACTTTTTGACATCCAATGCCAATCGTTTTGAAATGGATTGGGTGTATATTTTAGCAGCTACACCCTTTTCCCGATCAATCAACAGGGTCAGTACGCTGTCATCAACATAATTGTCTAAAATGATGATGGATTTTTTCGCTGACCGAATAATTTTAGAAATAAACATGTGAGCATCGAAGATTTGTCCATCATAGATAATTCCTTGTTTGGGAGTAATCTCCTTTTGTTCAATAGCATCAAAGATTTTGTCAAACTTTTGATCATGCTCCAATTGTTTTAGTTCCAAACGATCAACTCTCTGAAACAGTTTGGCATTACTTCCGATAAATTTCCGCATAGTAACAAATGCATTAATAATTTGGACACTAACTTTTATAGCCGTATCACTTCTTAATACTGCAGAGAGCATGGCAACGCCTTGTTCAGTGAAGGCGTAAGGGTTAGTTGATGCATGTTTCAATTTTTCGAACCGGTCACAATTTGTGACCAGTTCAGTTTTTTCAACGTCCGATAATTGAATTCGAAATGTATCAGGAAACCTGTCTTTATTTCTTTTAACTGCTTGATTTAATACTTTTGTCTCTACTCCATAAAGATTGGCTAAATCACGATCAATCATCATTTGCTCACCACGGATATTAATAATCAAGTTTTGGATTTGGTCTTGTCCAATAGTAATGATTTGTATTCTTTCTTTATTCAACCTAAAATCTCCTGTTCACAATCTGGCTGATAGAGATGTCGTTATTATTGTCGTCTCTGAATATCTCTGATCCATCAAATGTCAATTCTTTTTTATTGTCTGAACTTTTAAACATTGTCTGAACCTTGATTCACTTGATTTTCCTGATTCTCTTGATTTCCTAAAATCATGTTCATCTTATTAATCCTATTAATCATGGTTCAGACTTTTTTTAATTTGGCGGTGCCGGCGGTCCGGGGAGGTCTTTCTGTTCTTCCTCCAACATCGTCATGTAATAGTAATACGCACCACCCCCAACGGCTGCCGCAAGGGTTGTCCACAGGAACCATCTCTTTTTCTTGACTGGCTTGGCTTCCTCTGCAACTTCCACAACTTCCTCTTTCTCTGGAGCCTCTATCACAACTTGTGCAACTTCCTCCATTTCCTTAATTCCTGCCAGGTCTTTAGCTACAACCTCTAACAATCCAAGCAGTCCCTCCACTTCACCACGGTGATCCCGCTTGGAGACCTGTTCGATTCCACTGGAGACAACATCAAACATCCGCACATCTACTGTGAATAGTTTCCCGATTTTCCCAATGCTACCCGTTATCATTTTTTGTACCCCCAGTAGTTTCCCTACCTCCACAGCACACTCCGCAGATGTACATCCTGTTTGCTGAAAACCCTGTTCCTCAAGAATCATTTCCATCTGTCCACGCTCCACAACCAGAAAAACACCAACACCCACCAACTCTGAACGAAGGCGGTCTGTCAGCGTTGCTGCTTCCATAGCAGAAATACCAAATCCCTCAAGATTGAGGACAGCAACATTCAACTTTTCAGCTTTCTGCGAAAATACCCGCACGGGAAACGTTGCAGTAAAAATGGTCCAGGCAAGTAAGATAGAAAGCGGTTTTATAATAAACTTCATATGAATTTCCTCATTTTATTTTTTCTTTAGTAACTCAAGTTTCGCATGTGAATAGCCTCGTCCTTCAGGGCGGGGATATTGAAGCCAATACAGATTGTTACGTCGTTCACGACGTTACCTATTGTGAATAATTTCATCTTGAAGGGGAAGGACGTAAACGTCCTAACCATCTTTCAACATTTCTATCCCAGCCCTGAAGGACTGGGCTATTGATTATGTATATGATTAACATAGGCTTATGATGTGCGAAACTTGAGTAGTAATATTAACACATTTATTGCTATCATGATGTGATGTATATCATGTTTGTTAATGTGCCCGTCACTTAGTTATGTGCCCGTCACTTCGAAAGTGACGGGCACATTATCGTTATCATTCTGCTAGAAGATTATTAATAACCGATGAAAGTTCCTCTTCAAATTTTTCTTCTTCTTGAAACCCCTTTTTAACCAATCGAATTTTCCGGTATTTATCAATTACAAAAAGTCTCGGAAGAAAAACCACACCATATTCCTTTTTTGCAATTCCATAGACATCAAGCAGAACGGGAATCGTTATTCCTTTTTTCTTTAAAAAAGGACCAGCTTCGGGTGAATTCTCATTTCCCTCCACAGTTCGTGTAGCTTCTGTAATGTCAATGAGAAAAAATTTAATATCCTTCCCCTCATATTTCTCATAAAGATTCTGCAGATGAGGAAGTTCTTTCATACACGGTTTACACCACGTAGCAAAAAAGCTTACCACAACCACATGTCGTGTAGGTTGTGAAGCAGGGCGAGAGAGTTTCTCACCACACCACCTGCCTAAAAGTTCATACCCTCCCGTAGTTGTTTTTAGTGTAAATTTAGGGGCTTCATCTCCGGGTTTCAAATCCAGTTCGACCACTTCCTCTTCATCTTCGATTTGTGGAACCTTCACTGTGGTTACTTCCTGCTCAACTTGAGTTGTGTTCTTTTCTTGAGCTAACATAAAAACAGGTATCATGAAATAGATAAAGATGTACCGATAGCCTTTTGTACTACGCATTATTATCACCTCCTTTTTTACATAGTGGTTTGACCAAAATTGAGCGATTCTTTTCCCAAGGTTTTGCACCTTATCAAGAAGCAAAAGCGAAATTTTGGTAACCCTTCCCATTCACCGTCCCGTCCCAAAGGGACTACTACGGAGCATGAGTGTCCCCTAAACTTCGCTAACAATCGAAAAAAATACCATATTGGGTCACTAAAATCGCTCAGTTTAGGTCTCAATCAAGAATGATCATCACCCGGCAGTTGGATAGAAACTGTCCGGTTTGGTCAGCCTCTCCTATTTTAAAAGCGTCACCTGATGAAATGACCACATCTGTTTTATTCGTCCCCTCAATGCCAATGGCTTTAATCAACAGCGGATTCCCAACAACCCTAGGATCTATCATCGCTTTATCAAGGTCTTTGGAATATCCTGCCACTCCGTAATTAATGGCATACTCACGAGTAAAATTTCCCTGACCGTACACCACAGAGCCATTCTGGTCTACAATTTTTGGTGACATAGCGGGTCGGACTTCCAGCCCCTGTGCATCTATTATCAGACCCGTAATGGTTGTGGGTTTCGGAGCAGGTACAAACTCCGTGGTTGGAGTCTCCACTTCTGCAGGTTGCGGTGGTACCTCTGCATAGCCGGTTGCTGGATAGATAATACTGGAAATTCCTGACATATGAACCCCCATTTCAATCTCGATGGATGTATCACTGAGATAACGAATGTCACTGCTGTAATCAACTTTTCCGTCCCCGTTCAGATCAAGCATTTTCGCTCCTTTAACCATCCCCTCAACATTTGTTTTGATAACGTCATTTTCCACCGCTGATCCCCGCACCGTTGTTTCTGATGTCACAGTCACCGCCATAACCGCCTCTAATAGATTTCTCATGGCATCTATTTTTGCTGCTCTGACGGCTGTAGCTCTTGCCTGGCCGGGGCTTTGTGCCAATGGACTGATGGCACCAATGCCGGTGGCTGTCACCCAGCCATTGGAATAGTTCATGGCACCATTCTCTATCTCCTCAACAGCATCATCAGCACCCCAGCCCCACTGTTGCCCATACAGGCAAAAGCCAAATAGTAAAATAATAGATATAAGTGTGTTTTTCATAACTACCTCCAATATTATTGCACAACTTTCAAAGAAATACGATTCCCGGATAGTCCGGTTATTTCAATAGGAACCGACTCAGGAGGATATTGAGTAAGAGCCATAGCCAGTCCCTGAGATTTTCCCTCGTATAACACCTGGAATTCAGCGACGCCCTCTTGAAATCCCTTTTCAAAAGCATTACGAATTCCGGGAATTGTTTGCGATTTCAAAAATGCACCAAAATTCATGTATGCAGCAAAATCGGCATTAGTGAGAATAATAAAAACGTTAATGGCGTTTGCCTGTTGGATGCTCCACTTCCGGATCAGCTGACCAATAATATCACTCCCGAGCTTTTCCGCTGCTTCATTCATAGCATTGATGCCGGCGGTAGAAGCAGATATGTGCGGTTTCTTTCCGTGAGCCAGAGGTACAATAGCCAGAATTTCCCCAGTATCCGTTCGGATAATTTTCCCGTTCACATCTGCTTGCCCAGAATACATATTATGAATTTTACCTCCAGATGATATTTTTGCAGTACCAATGACAATCACATCTGCTCCAAGCTGGCTGGCGATCCGAGCTGCTGCTTCAACATTTCCTCCTAATGCCTGTTCGTAGTCAGGTTTTCCCTTCAGGGCTAATACTAATTGCCGATCCGCAACATCAAATCCCTTGTCGTAGAACATACTCACCAGCTTCGTTTCAGCAAAATCAGTGGGAATATTGTCTATAAGGTTCTCCTCATGGATAAGAAAGATAATCCTGGGGCGATTCATTGCATCGAGAAGTGTCTGTACCGCCAGTTCATCCTGCAATATTTGATCTATAATCTCTGTCACTTCCGCTTCAATCGTTACTACAAACAGACCATCAGGACCTTGATAACTATCTACAACCCTATACGATTTTACAAAACCTTTGGCTCTGGCATAGATATTATCTGAAAAAACCACGGAATTTTTCACAATTGTTTCTGAAGACATAACTGTTCCGAG
>JACNLN010000190.1 GCA_014381485.1 Fidelibacterota bacterium | reverse complement strand
AACTTAAGCCAAACCTCCTGTTTGGAAAAGGACTTCAACTCTTCAACCCAGTCGTACTGAGATTTTGTGATTTTTTCTCGATACTCCCAACTTAGTTTAATTGAAATGTTATTAAATAATTCCTTTTTAAACCAGAGACCACTTTTGATTTCGAGATGCTGTCTACCTGCATGTAAGGGATCATCTGGACTGTCTGTCAGATAATTTCTGCGATCGAATTTAACATAACCCCCTATAGAAGAAAGATAACTTTTCGGGGAACATTCTATCTGTGTGCCAAATTGCAAGAAGTCATAAGACCGATCCCAGGCAGTAGAGATTAAACCTGAATTAAAGGTAATATTGTCACCTTTTCCCACGACACTCCAAACGGACATTTTGAATTTTGATAATAATCTTGTGCTAATTCGAATTTCTGTGTCAACCACCCTGGTATCGAATTCTGTAAAATGAGAGTCATAATAATAGTTGGTTAAACCGGGTTTGATTCTTACCCAGGTTTTTTTAAAAACGGGGAAAGAATATGATACAAATGCGGTCTCACCAGTGAACCTGCAGGGTAACCAGTCATCTCCAATTAAATCTCGATCTTTGTATGTTCGTAAATAGTATTCAGGAAGGAGTGAATACCCCAGTATGAGCCACTGGTAAGAACCGAGATGCTGTTCAAACCGGAAGATGAATGAATGATAGGACTTTCTGCTGGATTGTCCATAATCTAACCTCGCCATAGTCAAACGGATATTTGTAATGTGCCCATTTAACAAAACAGGATTATAGACAATTTTAATCTCCGGTCGAATAATCTGACTGTCAAATGTCTCACTATCTCCTAAAAGTTGTGAATCAAATGTAGCATTTTCCTTTTCCAGGTCAGATAATCTCAAGAAATTATTGTCATAACCGACGGAAATTGAAGTTGTGAGATAGATAGGAACTGCAATCCTGCTCACAAGTGTTTGTGATGATAAATTGCTAATAAGCAAGATTGGCAGAAGTATTTTAGGAATATTCAATATAATTGAAGCGACTTTACTGTTCATATTCTAGGCAGCGTATATACACTTTCTTGTTCTTATCTAATAATTCAATGGAATATTGATATTTTCCTGCTTTTACGTCAACTTCACAAGAGCGCCACTTCCCAGGCACCAGAGTCTTGTCTTCAACAATTATACTTTGTTCTGATTTTTCTGTCGTAAAGAAATAGGTTCCAAGTTCTTTTCCATCTTTAATGATCCGAAGTCGGTAAGATCCCTCATTTGCCATCCAGTCTTCAAATGCAAGACGGCTATAGACTTCGAACCATCGGGGTCCCGTGAGTTCAAATTCGACACTAATTTTATCGGTCAACTCGAAATATCTGAGTTTCTTTTTGTTGATCTTGAGGTGTTTTAAAGCAGCTTCAGTTGTTGATTCAATGAACTTTCGGTCACCTTTATCTTTTCTAAAACGTTCCATAAGTATTCTAATCAAAACAGGACTGCTTCGTTTTTCCAGAGGTTCTAGTGTGATAGTGTGTTTACCATCGGGAATGTTCAGAAAATATTTTCCTGAGTGAGTATATCCGTGGCCGGGATGCTGTGATGACTTTACACCACGAGATATATTTTCATTATGTTGTACGGTTATGGGATTTGATTCATCGAGGATCAACTTATACCCGAATGTTTTTTCCTTTTTATCTCGTCTTGGAACTGCCCGTCGGCAAATAATTTCAATCCGTTTCGGACCGTGGATCTCATAGTGAAGTGAATTTCCGTGAATCTGGTAGTAGGTTCGTCGCTTTCCGTTGATGATGAGGATCTCTTTTTTGTCCTTTTCCACAGGGTTAATGGATTTCCCGAATAAAACAGAGAAACCAATGAGGAACAGGAAGATTTTATAAAATCGATTCCGGTTCATAGGTAGTCATCCTTCTTTTAATTTGTCTATGACTTTTAATTCCAACAGCAGTGACGGCTCCAATCGCCAGTGCAAGAGTGATTAAGGTAATGGTGAAATTATATTGCAATTCAGAAAACAGTGTACCAGTGCCAATTGGGGGCATAGGAATGGGAGTATAGGGAAAGTCATACGCTTCTGCAATTTCCTTTATCTGCAAAATATGGATAACAGGCACCTTAGATTTTGAAAAGTTTTTTAAAACACTTTCACCTGTTAAATCAATTAAATTACGTGGAAAAGAGATTCCACCAGGGATTAATTTGGCATTAATACTTGGACCAATGCTGGCTGCACCTCCACCGATATTGATATATACGGCATAATTTGAAATAGACTCTGAATCACTAAAAATTTCTATTCGTTTATCTATACTTGACATAAGATTATTTTCCTGGATGAGCATGATGTCATTCCGGTAAATAGCTTCCCACAACAATTCACGACCTCGTATGCTCAAACCTTTTCCTGTATCCCCTTTCCCGCCTATGGAAGCTGCAATGGTTCTGTGGTGAAAAACTGCTTCATCATATAGTATTTTTTCCATATCCAGCCACGTGAAATAGGGATTAGTAGCTCCCCATTGTGAGGCACCAGCTGAGGTGACGATGACGGGATTAAGTTCCATTATTTCAATTGCTGCAAGGGTTGCAAGGTTAGCTCCAGGCATCGAGCCTGTAAAGGCAACAGCGACTTTATCACCACTTTCAACGCCAGCATCCAGAAGCATATCGACAATCAAAGCAGCGAAATTGGGATTCAATGTGGTAAGTTTCGAATCCAGATTTCCTTCGTCAGTAGTGATTAGACTAAATTGAGAACCAACGAGGGCAGTTTCATTGGGGTCATTTTCTGAATCTATGAATATACCACTTTTCCCCATCCGATTTTCCTTCAGAACTTTCATTGCCTTTTCCATTAATTCTGCAGCCTGGATTTTAAGCTCATAACCTTGTGCTTTTTGAACTACTGTTGATTTGGATGCCCAGAAAAATAATAGAATGTTAAATAGTGCTAATCCAACAAGTACTCCCGTTTTTTGAATGGCAGGTCTAAACACCGGGAACCTCCATTCCAAACACCATCAGGAAAAGCTGGACAATAGTTGCAGTAATGAGAACAACACTGAGTGTTCTCACTATTCCTTGCTGGTCAATCCAGCTGGCAATGAGTCCGGGGATGATATTACCAATGACTGCAAGATTTAAGTTATCCTCAGGAAAACGTAGATATAGCTTTGAAAGATAGCCCAGTAAAAAACCAAAAAGAAGACACAGGACCAGACGACGTTTACCATAAATAAACATGAATTTTGAAATCCCCCTTACAATGAGAAATACCGCAACACTAATCGTAAATGTGCTAACTACCCTGAGTGGATCGTGCAGATGCAGCGCAATGTATCCCGGTACGATGATACCTCCCGCTGTTACTCCCAGAGTTTCTGTGAGAACAAGACTCAAGACAATGCCTAAACCGATGGCAATTTCAACCATTAATCCTGTACTTTCTCAACTCTTTAACAAATTGTTCTCCCCATCCAACCATATTTCCAATCCCAAAAATCAAATAATGATTCAAATCCTGCAGGTTATGAATGATTTCCTCAGGTTCCGTAGCAAGGGAAAATATCCTTATTTTTCTCCGATCTTGCAACCCTATTCGTTCCAAGGAGGGAAGATTGTCACCGCGAATTATTAAAACATCCGTTGGGATTTTATCGGATATCAACTGCAACAATTGTTTTGTTCTGAAGCGTCGGTCAATTCGCGTATTTAAAAATAGACATATCGGTTGTTTAGGAACTCGTTTGGTAACCAATCTCCATATTTGCAGAGTAGATTGAGGATCATTAGCAGCAAAAGCATTGATGAAGGAGTTTTGATTTTTTCCAAACTTCAATTTCCACAATATAAGGGCTCCCGGATCCGGGTTTGCTTTCATCATCCCGCTAAAAGCTAACTTGTTATCAATTCCGGCTAACTCACAAACTTTCAATGCAAGGGCAACATTCTCCTTGTGTTCAAGGTATGGGAGCTTGTTTATATATTCGGATGAAATATTATCATATTTGGAGATCTCAACGGATGAGTTTCGTGATTTTGAGATATCTTTGAAGAACTTAATATATTGGGATTCAGTCGTTACAAGTGTTCCATTAAATGGGATCGTATTCCCAATAGATCTTGTAATATCTTCCATTGTTGGTCCCATCTCATCCAGATGATCCGGACGTACATTAGTAATAACACCGATTGTAGATCGAATCATTTTTTGTTCGGATATCCACTGATATTGAGGTTTAACAGCCATACATTCGATGACTATAACTTCAGGTTTCAAGTTAGCGGAATATCGTATGAATTTTACCTGTTCTCCGATTGATGCCGATCGAAGTCTGTGAATGACCCGATCTTTACCTTCTGTATCAATGATTCTGGGGGCTGACCCCGTTGTTTTTGCTAAAGTTCTTATTCCACCAGCTCGCAACCCGGCGGAGATAAGTCTGGTAACGCTGGATTTGCCCCTTGAGCCGTTTACATGTATCCTGATGGGAATTTTCGCAATGGCCAATCTTAGTTGATAATATTCTCTAACACCCAAAAAGATTAGAATGGAAAGTAGTATTACAAGTGCAGCAACAACCATTAGAAGGAAATGAGTGGTATTTTA
This sequence comes from Fidelibacterota bacterium, assembly GCA_014381485.1. Lineage (GTDB taxonomy): Bacteria > Fidelibacterota > Marinisomatia > Marinisomatales > CAZVFT01 > JACNLN01. Next base: position 349 of record JACNLN010000190.1, on the reverse strand, counting down.
TAAAATGGGGTAATTAGCTGATTCATTTTCAGTTATAAGTGAAAAGCTACCTTAAAAAATGTTGTAAGGGGGACTAGTGATCCCGACGCTATTACTTAATTAAAGATATTTTTAAGGTATTTACATAATCACCAGTCTGCCTGCTATCATTTTGGCGGGCGTTCATTTGAATAAAATATATTCCGCTGGCATAGTGAGATGCATTCCATACTACTTTATAATAACCCGGCTGCTTATTTTCATTACATAATTCGGTAACCTCTCTTCCGAGGATATCAAAGACTGAAATTCTTACTTTTGAGGGGTCAGGCACGGCATATTTGATAGTGGTGCTTGGATTAAAAGGATT